>JAPLDU010000003.1:17660-42077 GCA_026391255.1 Bacteroidia bacterium
GGCGGATCAGGTAACAGGACAAATAGTAAAAACAGGAATATCAATTGAATTCAATTTCTCTAAAAGCCTGACAGTCTATAGCCTAAACAGTCTGAATGGTTAAGATCATTTTTATAATGAAAAACAAACGCACAATGCAAATTTATCGTTTTTTCACATGAAAAGAAAATATATGTACCAAATCTGACAGTAAGTTGATTAAGTAGTACATGGTTAGTTATCAACTTTAAGTATATTGTAATATGTGTCAGGCATTTAAGTAACAGGTATTAATTTCATATAAAAGAATTTTTTAAATATTTTATTGGTTACTACTCAGACTTTTAGGCTGTAAGGATTTTAATTTAAGTATCAGGTATCAGGTAACTGTAAAAAAATAATTAAAGTGAGTTAAATAATTGATTTTCTAAATGACTAACAGTCTACTGTCTAAAAGTATATAGTCTATTAGCCTGATAATCTATAGTCTAAACAACCTGAAAAGTTATATAAGGTTTCTTATTCTGTTTTGATTTTATATTAAAAATCGAAAAGAATCTGGAATTTCAAAATACCTGGAAAAAGTTTATATTTGTACATTAATTTATGATTTTTTGAATTCAGAAATTATGAAAATCCTGTTAGTTGAAGATGACACCAGAATTTCATCATTTGTGAAACTTGGTCTGGAAGACAATGATCACAATGTCATTGTGGCGTACGACAGCGTCATGGCTGAAAAAATTGTCTTTAAAAAAGAATTCGACGTTATCATTTTAGATGTAATTATTCCCGGAATAAGCGGACTGGAGTTATGCAAAAAAATCAGAAATGCAAATATCAAAACTCCGGTAATAATGCTGACATCATTGGATACTGTTGAAGATAAAATTGCAGGTTTTGATTCCGGTGCCGATGATTATCTCGTAAAACCATTCAGTTTTAAAGAACTCCTTGCACGTATTAAAGCTTTAGCCAGAAGACATACCGAAACCATGGTTTCACCTGCACTTAAACTTGCAGACCTTGAATTAGACACCATTTCAAAAAAAGTCAAACGTAAAGATAAAATAATTAAACTTACTGCAAAAGAATTTTCAATTCTGGAGCTTTTAATTAGTAATAAAGGTAAAGTGTTCGACAGGATTGAAATTGCCGAAAAAATATGGGGTTTTTCTTTTAATTCAGGAACAAATTTAATTGACGTACATATAAACTCCCTCAGAAATAAAATCGATAAAGATTTCTCTCCAAAACTTATTCATACAGTTGTCGGGTTTGGTTATGTGATGAAAGAAGAAGAGTGATTCAAAGCAGTATGACTATTCAGGTTATTTTGGCTGAAAACTCTTAGTTTTGCAGCAATATCCTGGACAAAACTCTCAGTGCTTTTTATCTTACTATTGAAAGGTTTTGATTCATACTTTATTCTACAAAGTGTTTGTCCATAAAGTCAGTGATAATGATTTAAGAACAAGGATTACTCACAACTATTTTTATTTTTTGAAGGTGTTCGTGAGACCACTTCACTAAGTTGACAATTTTAGATTTCAGATTATCAGTTCCTTCTATAATCATAATTCGATAATCGATATTCATAAATCAAAAGTACCGTCTTTAAAGACAACACTAAATAAAGAACCCGATAATGATAATCAGTGTTTTTGAAATTCAGGTTTAATCAAATCTTAATTCCACTTTAATATTTTCTTAATTCAGAACGCTGATTGTAAATGTATTTTTGAAATTTTGTAATGCAGAATCGGATGATGAGCCAAACATTTAAGGTTGGTACAGAGATATTGTAATGATAAAAGAAAAACTTGCGAGCATGTATTTGAAAAGATTTAAAAGAAACTTAATAATAATAAAACTATGATTTTTAAACTTTCAAAATTACCATATGATATGAGTGCACTGGAACCATTTATCTCCAAAAGAACTCTTGAATTACATTATGGGAAGCACCATCAGACATATGTTTCAAACCTTAATAATTTAATTTCTGAAACCAAATTTGAAAATGCAGATATTGAAACAATAATCAGGGAATCGGAAGGATCTGTTTTCAATAATGCAGCACAAGTGTGGAATCACACATTCTATTTTATGAGTTTAAAAAAAGACGAAAAATTTGTACCCCAGGGTAATTTCGCTGAAACTATCAGTAGAAGTTTTGGAACATTTGAAGATTTTAAAGATACGTTTACAAAAGCAGCTGCAAGTTTGTTTGGTTCAGGCTGGGTCTGGCTTGTAAAAAATCACAACGGATTACTGGAGATTATCCAGGAAAGCAATGCAGGTAACCCGCTACTTAAAGGATTAAAACCAATACTGACCTGCGATGTCTGGGAACATGCCTATTATCTCGATTATCAAAACAGACGTTCTGAATATATCAATGCCTTCTGGAAAGTAATTAACTGGAAAGTAATTGAAGAAAGATTTACCTATGATTTAATCTGAAGACTGAGAATTTATAGCATCAGGAAATGCAGACTATCAGGCATTTATAAAGAAGGAATTAAAATAATGCCTTTTTGATATTAATCAGTTCTTTAGGCTTTTAGACTGTAAGCTAAAATAGTACATATCCGGTATCAATCCGCCGTGGCGGATCAGGTAACAGGACAAACCGTGAAAACAGGAATATTAACTGAATTCAACTTTTGTATAAGCCTGACAGTCTATAGCCTATTCGACCTTATTAATTATGGTAATCTTAACAGGTACTTTATCTGATTTTAAGGAATTTTGCATGATAGCATACATTCCATTTAACTTATATTTTTCAACTATCAATGTATTTGTTTAATACCGGATTATTGACAATTGACCTGTTCAAGCATGAGGAGGCTTTTATGCTGAAGGTGCCTGAACTTTGACGGTGCCAATCCAGTGGTTTTTTTAAACTGGTATGATAAATGTGCAAGACTGCTATAACGTGTCCTATAGCAAATTTCTGTAAGATTTAATTCATTATATACAAGCAATTCCTTCACTCTTTCAATTTTGTGCGAGATAAAGAATTTTTCAATTGAAGTGCCCTGGACTTTTGAAAAAATATTTGCCAGATAGGTATAGTCATAATTCAATTTTTCTCTTAAATAATCAGAAAGATTGATTTTAAACTCTTCATCTGAATAATGAACGAACTCAACTATAGCAATTTTAATTTTTTCTATAAGAATATTATTTCTCCCTTCAATTAATTCGAGCCCGTATTGTCTCAGATTTTTGTCCAACAGATTTAATTTTTCAGGTGAGATAATATTAATTGTCTCAACCTCGGTCAATTCTATTGATCTGAATTGAATGTCGAGGTTTTTTAATTCTGACTTTACAGCATTTATGCAGCATGCGCACACCATGTTCTTAATATAAATTTTCATACTTCTGATAATATTAAGTTTTGAAAAGATTTTTCAATAACAACCAGATTTTTTTATTTCTGACATCATTTTAATAATGTATTTAGGTCAAAAATAAATAAGAAAAAAAATATGGCCGTTAAGCCTTAATTAATATCTTATGAAGAAGTCATTAAGAACATTTAACTTTAAGTGTTACTATTCATGTTGTTTAGGCTATACACTGTCAGGCTTTTATGAAAATTGAATTCAGTTAATATTCCTGTTTTCACTGTTTGTCCTGTTATTCTTCCGTTGAATACCGCTGCAAGTCTTGAAAAGCAAACTGCCTTATACTTAACAATCGCTATCAGGATAAACTCCAGAAACTTATAACGTGATAAATTCCATCCAGTCTTATCACTGAAAACAGAAACTAATTTATCACTTTTGTAATCAACCATGGTATTCATTGGTTTTGGTTTTTGGTTAAGCCGCTGACCAATAGAATATCAAGGTATTTACCAAATTATTTGATAAAATTTTATCAACTAATACACTGTTTGCTATTGACAATTAGACTGTTGCAAAATATTATCATGTACTAATCAATAATCCACCGGTAATTTTTCCAAACAAGCAATGATGATCTTTTATGCATATCGTAATAAAATACATTTCTTCCGATGAATAATCAAAACCCTTCAATCTGATGCTCCACCCGTGATGTTTAGAAGGATTATATCTACCGTTGATACCTGAAATCAGATTTCCAGCCGTATTCATTAAATATCTAATAGTATCCATAAGTTGTTATCTCAATAAATCTAATTTTACTATCAGAAATAGCTTTTATTTGCTTTTTAATTGCTTTTGTTATTTTTCAGGTCGAAAATAAAAAAGCCCCCGAAGTGCTTATTTCAGGGGCTTTTGAGTGCAAACAGGTGCAATCTGATGTGAGCGGGAAACGGGATTACTCGCCCACTCGTGCCTCGTGTTCTCATGAGACCGCTTCGCTTAGTTCGAACCCGTGACCCTTAGCAATTATTTCCTGATTTTTGAGCGGGAAACGGGATTCGAACCCGCGACCCTTAGCTTGGGAAGCTAAATCTATATAATTATATATATTATATTATCAACTATATATGATAGATTTAATTTAATTTGACTAACGTTTCGACTAACATATTTAATATTACCCACATTTAATAAAGTTACCTAAAGGCTTCTGTTTTTTCCCAGGTTTGATAATGATTATCTTTGGCTCCATTTACTTTCAAGGCCAATAAAATCTTCTAAATGATATACAGAATTTGAAAATAAAAACAATATTGTTCTGTCATCAACGATTGTATATTTTTTCCTTTTATCAACACTTAAAGTCTTTAACTCCGGGAAATATTTCAATGGGGTAATAAAGACTCTGCCGTCATCAAGTTTAATAATTATTTTACCTGGACTATCAAAAAGTATTTTTGAAATACTCATTGTTTTGTTTTTTAATGAAGCGGTCATATTAAACTAATTTTATTGTACTTACTTTTTTACCTTCCTTCACTTTAAAAAATGCATCAATCAGAAATTTTTGATTTTCTCTGATTAGCTTAATTGCAAGATTTATTTCTTTTTCAGTTAAACTCCCTCTTTCTTCTATTTTTAATGTATTTAACCAAATCTTCGCTGATCGTTGTTTACTCCCTTTTTCTTTAGCGATATGAAGATGTGGAGGTTCATTCAAAGCATCATATGCAAATATGTAAAAAGTTAAAAACCTATAAATTGCAATCTTTGGCATTTATTTTTTTTCACAAATATATGACACTTTTATCATTTTCATTACTTACTGATTAATAATCCACATTTGTGACTATTCAGGTTGTTTAGGCGACATTCCTCCTTTAAACAGCAACGATGACCCACAATTCATTGAAAAAATGATGGCTAAAGTGTGTACTACCCACCAGTCTTTCTCAATTGCCATTGGTGATAATCCGACTTTTCTGCCTGTTTCCCTGAAAATATTCAGTTTGGTTGTATCGGGTAACTGAAACCACTCCTTTAGGTGAGTCAATTCAATCATTTGATAAATCAATTTATTTGTCCGATAATTTTCCTGATCCATACCGGGGCCAACTTAAGGTCGTGCTGCAGATGATAGGGTTTTTCATTCTTCATTTTATTTATTTCATTATCACTAACTTTACCTTGCCCAATAGTTCTCAATGTCTGAATTGCCAGTTTACTGATGTCGCCTGTAGCGGATAGGTTTTTAGCACTAGCTTTTTTAAAAGTTATAGTTTGCTTACCAACTTTAATCTTTCGTGCAGAAGCATCAGTGTAATACACAATATTTAATGGTACTTGTGTTGTCAGATCAAGTTTATACATAGCATAGCTACCTGTGGGTACAATCCTGGCCTTATCTCTTTTTGCAATGGCTTTGGCAATTTCATCAATACCAGGAAATACAATGCCCATTATTTTATCCTCCATCGGTCGTACATAAATCCCGGTAGCCACCCTATATAGTTCTCCGGATTTTACTAATCGTTCCAATGCTTTGTTTACGGCTTTGGCATTGCCAACAAGAGCAAAACTATCTACAAAAAACAGCGTACCCCTCCTGGCTTTTTTTATTTTTTCATATATTTGTATTTCAACACTTTCTAACATATATTCATGTATTTATTGTCGCAAATATAATAACTATTTGCGACAGAAACCTTATTTACAACAGGAATATTTTACTTATTCAAAAATACAAAAATTAATCATTAATTGTACTATATTCCATACATTCTTATAATATTTGCACTAAATATAGTACATTATCATGAATACAAAAAAACAGATACTTTTTCCTGTACATAGGAAGATCCTCGAAATGGTTGGGGAAAACATCAAACTGGCCAGGAAAAGGCGGAAACTAACAACTATACAAGTAGCGGAACGTGCCGGTATTTCAAGGAATACGCTGTACCTGGTCGAAAAAGGCAATACGGGTGTTTCTGTGGGCGCTTTATTCAATGTGCTACGGGCGCTTGGCCTGCAGGATGATTTCCTGAAACTGGCCGCCGATGATGTTTTTGGAAAGAAATTACAGGATATTCAGCTACTTGCTAAAAAATCACGGGTATGAATCCAGGAAAATATAATAACTCCACCATCCAAAGTAAGCAGAGTTGTGTTACACCCTCCGATTTCGTTGGGATTGTTCAACCAGCAATTTTTTATTCACTTTGTTCATAAAAATCGAGTTTCACAAATAATCATATCAGCAGTAAATCAGAAATTCTGAGTGAAGTAAAAAAATCAGTCGGTAACTTGGAAAAACTGGCAAAACAAACAGGGATTGCCCGGAATGAGATTGAAATCATGAGGGCAGCGTTTCGATATTGATGTCTTTCCTTTGTCATTGTTGATTTTCAATTATTCTATAACGCTATTTCTGATAATCCGGTGGATTAGTAATATTAATATCTTCAGGTTCCTTTTCCTGTTTAAATTCCATCAATCCAAATTTATAAGTGAAATTAAATCCGATCGAACGATAAGGTAACTGACGGGTATTTGATAAATTAAAATTTTGACCTGTAAGCTCTGTTTTCTGATTTACATATTTGTAAAGAAAATTAGTTGCCGTGATGGCAAAGCTTCCTTTATCATTAAACAATCGTTTTCGAAAGGCAAAGCTATAGGTTGTAAATGAAGGCATTGTACCTTGAGCATTAATTTTCGGAGAATTAAAATTGCCCAGAAGTTCAATAATAAAAGTACTGCTTAACTGATAAGAAGCATTTGCATTAATCCGGTAAATAAACCCGTGGATATTACCTCCGGATGCCATACCAGTATTGATATACCTTTCGAAGCCGGAAATATTGGTGCGCAGACTGATTTTTTGAGTAGCCGGAACAGAGGCAAACAGACTTATCCCGAAATTGTCCTCCCTGCCTATGTTTTCCCTGGTACTGATTGCCACATTGGTATACGTGGAATCACCAATAATGTATGTTGGATAATACGTTGTATATGATTGAATGTCATCCCGGTTTCCACGGTAAAAAATGGTCGGATTAATCGTTGCCCCATTTTTAAAAGTCTGACTGTAATTCAGTTCGACTTTATCACCAATTTCAGGATGCAGGTCAGGGTTACCCGTTGTAATATTGTGAGGATCACTGGCATTTATAAAGGGATTCAGGTCTCTGTAATCGGGACGCTCAATACGGTGAGAGTAGCTGATCTTTAATGTTTGCCTGTTTTTGAAAGTATGAGAAATGACCATTGACGGAACGATTGTATTGTAAGGTTTTATGCTTACGATACCTGAATTTGAAAAATCCGCTTTTGCCTGGGTATATTCATCACGGATACCGGTTTTAATATCCATTAGTTCAAATACTTTAAAGGTTGCGGAAAGATAAGCAGCATTGACCGTTCTCTTATAATCCACTGAAGATGATTGTGAGGTGCTGAAATCATAGTCGCCGGTCGAAAGTGACATTAAATACACATCAGATTTGCTGTTAATATGGTCCAGTTCTGTCTTTGTACCTGTTTCAATTTTGAAATTCTCACTGATTGGCTGGGTATAGTTTACCTCAATATTGGTTTCATTTTCAATACCAGGATTGTTGGCGTAAGAGCTGTCAAATATATAATTGTTTGAAATATATTTTTGTTCCTGATTGTAATATGAATAAATATTCCCGTTGGATGAATTAAATAATACTTCCAGTTCCTGGTCTTCTTTTTTGAATTTCTTTTTATAGCCCAGGTCCAGATCAGATGAATGTTCATGAAACTTGTTTGAGGTATTGATAAACTCATTTACATCTGATATCAGGGTTCCTGATTTGTCATACAGCAGCGTTTCACTATTTGCATATCCGGTATTACTGTTTCCGAAATAATCATAATTAAAATTTCCCGAGATATTATCATGCGGGGTAATGTCCCAATCAAAGCCAATACCGGACTGATAGCCGCTTCTGTTAAAATCACTATTGCCGGTTTGTAAAAGTTGAGACTTGTTGCCTGTTGAATCTTGTGTAGTCAGGTTCTTATTATTGACTGTTGTAGATAGCAACTGGGCGTTTCCGCTGAAAAAAACATGGACTCCGAATTTACCTTTGCGGACATTCAGGTTCAGAGAACTATTCTCCAAACGTGTTCCGCCTGATAATGATATGTTTCCATTAATTCCGGTAATTGTGCTTCGTTTCAAAATAATATTAATAATACCACCGGTTCCTTCGGCGTCATATTTAGCGCCGGGACTTGTAATGATCTCTATATTTTCAATCTGGCTTGCCGGTATGGATTGCAACACATCAGCTACATTACTTCCAAACAATACCGAAGGTTTCCCGTTAATTAGAAACCTGATGTTTGAATTGCCCTGCAGTTCCACGTTCCCATCAACATCCACCGAAACCTCTGGCACTTTTTTCAGTATATCAGCAGCCACACCTGATTGAGAGGTTATGTCCTTATCAGTATGGTAAACCATTTTATCAATTTTGTTTTCTATGAGAATCTTATCCGCACTGACTGTTACCTCGCCCAGTGCAGTTTGCCTGATTGACATATTAATATCTCTAAGGTTGACGTTGGGCTTTTCTTTACTAACAATAACATTTATTTTTGTACTCCTTTTATAACCCAGGAAATCAAAATAAATCTTATAAGTGCCTTCAGATACATCGGTTATTTTGAAAATGCCCTTGCTGTCTGCAGTCGTGCCATTCACCAGTTTATTTTTACTCTGTGAATACAGACTTATGGTAGCATATTCAATAGGCTGACCTGACAAGGAATCAAGAACTCTTCCGGTAATTTTTCCAGCTACGCTGTTCCCATTTTGAGCTACTGACGAAAATGTAAATAGGAAAAAAAGTATTGCAGCACCTGCTATTCTTATGAACAGATTAGTTTTTTTAATATATAAATTGAAGCGTTCCATTAATTTCATATTCATCTTTATAATCAATTTCCCGGGGCTGTTAAATTCGCATACTTGTAAGTAAGAACCCTCATTGTAATTGTGATTTTTAAACATTGGGAACACCTTTTATTACGACAAATCCCGCTTTCACGGGATTAAATAATTGCTACTGATAATACCATTCAGGCTGCAAAGATTGTAAAAAAAGGACAAACCGGCAACTTTGTGCAAAATCTGCCGGATTGCAAATACCACACTACTTTAGTACGGAATTTCAGGTCCGGGGCTTATTCCGGAATTCATATTCATGATTGTTGATAAAAATAATAATGAAAACTAAACACTGATATTTGATCGAATACTTAAAAATTTTACATTTGTGTCAAATATGACAAAATGGTATATGACTTAATAAAGTTGTTTCATTACTACTTCAGGAAGTCAGGCATGGAGAAAGAACAGCGTACTTCGAACTCGTCGTTGAAGTATTCCATTTGTCATTTTTTCTGAATGCTAACAACTTAATTGATTCGTTATGGCTGATTTCAGAATTGGACAGGAAAAATGTCATGAGGCTGAATTCGTCAGATATTCTTCCATGACTAACATGATTAAACTGTATAAACGCCTGGGAACATCAACGCTTCTGGTTATTCAGACATTGATTTTTGCAGGGATTTTGATTTTTCCTTTCAGAAATTACGCACAGACATTTATCGAACAGACAGGTATATCATTACCCGGAGTAGAATATAGTTCAGTGGCCTGGGGAGATTACAATAATGATGGATTTCTTGATTTTATTATCACTGGTGAAACTACAGCCGGTACAAATATTTCTAAAGTATATAAAAATAATGGGAATAGCACATTTACAGAACAGACCGGAATAACATTACCTGGAGTGTGTTATAGTTCTGTTGCCTGGGGCGATTATAATAATGATGGTTATTTGGATATCCTATTAACAGGTACAACAACTGGTTCATATTATAATTCCATTTCCAAAATATTCAAAAATAATGGGAATAATACTTTTACGGAACAAACAAATATCTCAATTTCAGGAGTATCTAATAGTTCAGTGGCTTGGGGCGATTATAATAATGACGGATTTCTTGATATTCTCATTACTGGTGGAACAACAACACTTGCAAATATTTCCAAAGTGTATAAAAATAACGGGAATAACACATTTACAGAACAGACAAGTATATCATTACCCGGAGTATGTTATAGTTCTGTTGCATGGGGTGATTATAATAATGATGGGTATCTTGACTTTATTATTACAGGATTAAAATCTGCAGGAGTATATATTTCGGAAATATTTAAAAATAATGGAAATGGTACTTTTACAGAACAAGCAACATTAATTGGTGTTGAATCAAGTTCCGTTGCCTGGGGTGATTTCAACAATGACGGATATCTTGATATTCTATTAACTGGGGATAATGGAACAAATAGTATTACAAAAGTATACAAAAATAATGGCAATAATAGTTTTTCAGCATTAAATATTTCATTATATGGAGTTTCTGACGGTTCTGCTGAATGGGGTGATTATGACAATGATGGTAAACTAGATATTTTATTGACCAGATCAAATATGTCCAGAATATACCGGAATAACGGTAATAATACTTTCTCAACATTAACAGGAATTTCACTACCCGGAGCATATTATGGGTCGTCAGCCTGGGCTGATTATGACAATGACGGTAAACTTGATATTTTATTAACCGGAGGTGGAAGTACAGCAAATATTTCAAATATTTTTAAAAATAATACCGGAATTGCAAATACACCACCTTCAAGTCCTGCGAATTTAAACACAATATTTTCCGGTAATCTTGTAACATTAAGCTGGGATGACGCTTCTGATGCACAGACTACATCAGCCGGACTCAGTTACAATCTCAGGATTGGAACAACACCGGGCTCAAGCGATCTATTTCCTGCCATGTCGGATTTATTGACAGGAACCCGAAGAATTCCGGCAAGAGGTAATTTACAAATGAATAATTCCTGGACATTGAATAACCTGCCTTCAGGAACCTATTATTGGAGTGTACAATCTATTGATCCTACATTCCGGGCCAGTGCTTTTTCAAGTGAATATATTCTGTACAATTTATTTACAATTACTTCTGCAATTACAACATCATGCCCAAATAATAGTTCCGGATCAATAAGTCTGTCAGTTTCCGGAGGAAATAGTCCTTATTCTTACCAATGGTCAAATTCAGCCACAACGGCAAATGTCACAAGTTTATCACCCGGAAATTACAGAGTGACTATTTCTGACAATTCCGGCATTTTTTCCATATATAATTATTCAGTTGAGCAATCTGATCCATTAGTTATCACTCATACGATAGACCCTCCCAATGCTTCAATAAATCTTACAGTTTCTGGGGGTATTACACCTTATTCATTTTTGTGGTCAAATGGGAGTACTATAGAAAATCTGACGAATCTTATAACTGGAATTTATAAAGTGACTTTAACTGATTACTGTAATGATTCAATCACAGACAGTATTTCCTTTATATTGTCCCCATTTATTGAAGATGCAAATATCAATCTCACAGGTATAGCCAGTGGTAAAGTAGCCTGGGGGGATTATAACAACGACGGTTACCTGGATATATTAGTAACCGGTATTGATATAACAAAAATATACCGCAATAACGGAAATGGAACATTCACAGAACAGACAGAAATTATTCTTCCTGGTACTAATCATGGATCATGTTCCTGGTGTGATTATAATAATGACGGGTATCTTGATTTTATTCTAACTGGATCTATTAGTTCATCGTTTATTTCCAGAATCTATAAAAATATCGGAGGAAATAATTTTATTGCCCAGACTGGAATTTCACTGATTGGTGTCGGATACGGAACATGTGAATGGGGTGATTATAATAACGACGGTTACTACGATTTACTTTTAGCAGGAAATGACGGCTCCGGTTATGTAACAGTAATCTATAAAAATAACGGTGACAATACCTTTACCCAGCAAACCAATATCAGCCTGATTGGTGGTATATCCGCTGCCTGGTGCGACCTGGACAATGATAATGATCTCGATATACTGGTCAGCTATTCTACTTCTACTGATCATACTTACATTTACCGGAATAACGGAGATGGAACTTTCTCACAAATGACCGGGATTTCATTATCAGGTATAATTAATGGTTCAGCATCTTTGGGTGATTTTAATTCTGATGGAAGAACAGATATCGTTCTTACAGGATATAATGGAAATACATATATTTCAAACATCTATTTAAATAATGGAAATATGTCTTTTGTATTAATTTCGAATTCATCATTAGCTGCAGTTACCCAAGGCTCGATTTCCCTGGGTGATTATAACAATGATGGATTTACGGATATTTTATTGACAGGAAAGACAAGTAATGGAACTTTCATTGCAAAAGTGTATCAAAACAATGGAAATAATACATTTCATGAACCAACAAATATTTCGATAGTAGGGGTAGATAACAGTTCTGTTGCCTGGGGTGATTATGATAATGACGGTGGTTTGGATATTTTGTTATCAGGATTTACCGGAAGTACTAACATAAATAAAATTTATAAGAATACTACGGAAAATCAAAACCACACTCCTGCACCTCCAACAAACCTGTACCAAATAGTATCCGGAAATAATGTTACTCTTCATTGGAATTATGCTATTGATACAGAAACGTCACTCCATGGATTGTCTTATAATATAATGATGGGAACTACTACCGGAGGAATTGACATCATTTCTCCTATGTCTGATTGTTCATCCGGCTATCATAGAATTCCTCAAATGGGAAATATTCAGGAAGATAATTCCTGGAAAATGACAAATCTGCCCGGTGGTACCTATTACTGGAGCGTGCAGGGGGTCGATAATGGTTATATGGCCTCTCCATTTTCTGTTATTCAATCTTTTACAATTTTTACTCTAAGTGCTACTGTATCCGAAATTTCATGTTGGGGTAATAATAACGGAGTAATTGATATTATAGTTTCAGGTGGAATAAGCCCATTTAACTATTTTTGGTCTAATGGTGCAACTAACTCAAATCTCTCAGGATTGCCTCCCGGAAATTATTCTGTTACAGTAATTGATAATTCATATATTTCAATTGATACAACAATTACAATTGCTCAACCCTATGCATTAAATATTACATCCAGTATCGGCAATGTCACAGGTTATAATAATGGATATATCAACTGGCAGGTTTCCGGTGGAACAACGCCCTATTCCTATCTTTGGTCCAATGGTTTGACAACTCAGAATTGTTACCAGCTTGCTTCTGGAAACTACCAGGTGACAGTTACTGACCTTCACGGTTGCGTCATTACAGACTCGGCATTTGTGGATATTAATCTGATTACGGAACTGACAAATAACAATCTTCCCGGTATGGATAACTGTTCCGTAGCCTGGGGTGATTATGATAACGATGGCAAGCTGGATTTTATCCTGGCAGGAAATTATATCACAAGAATATACAGGAATAATGGAAACGATGTATTTACTGCTCAAACGGGAATTTCTCTTACCGGTGTCAACTTCGCATCAGTGGCCTGGGGAGATTATAATAATGACGGCTATCTTGACATTTTGCTGACTGGTTTTGAAGGGACAAATCCCATTTCAAAAATTTATAAAAATAACGGGAATAATACATTTACAGAACTTACAGGTGTCGTCTTGCCCGGTATCAGGAGCGGCGCTGCTGCATGGGGCGATCTTAACAATGATGGCCGCCTCGATTTTCTGATAACAGGAAGCTCCGGAAGTGCACAAATTACCAAAATATTTAAAAACAACGGTAATGACAATTTTACAGAACTGACTTCTGTGTCGCTGCCGGGACTTTCAAACAGCGCTGCCGCCTGGGGCGAATATAACAAGGATGGTTTTCCGGATCTGCTGATCGCAGGCTCTGAGGGCGGAACCAATTATGTGACTCTCTTATTCAAAAACAACGGAAATGAAACTTTCACGGAGCAGACATCTGTTTCACTGCCGGGAGTTTATAACTGTGCTGTAGCCTGGGGCGATTATAATAATGATGGTTATCCTGATTTTGTATTAACAGGTAATTTAGGTTATAATATTATTACCAAAGTTTATAAAAATAATAACGGAAATTCTTTTACCGAGCAGACCCAGATCATCCTTCCGGGAGTGAACAGCGGAAGCGTTGCGTGGGGTGATTTCAACAACGATGGCAAGCTGGATTTGCTTCTCACGGGAGGAGCAACATCTGCTGCTATTTCAAAAATATTCATCAATGACGGAATTGATAATTTCTATGAACTGACCGGTTATTCATTAACGGGAGTATTTGCAGGCTCAGCCTGCTGGGGAGATTATGATAACGACGGCGACCTGGATATTCTGCTTGCCGGAAGAACTTCAAGCGGAACAGTTTCAAAAATATTCAGGAATAATATCCTGGTTGCCAACCAGCTTCCATCTGCACCTGCCGGTCTCAGCACTGTAATTAACGGCCATAATGTGAGTTTTCACTGGTCAGCTTCCTCTGACAATGAAACTCCGGCAGCCGGGTTAAGTTATAATATCATGATAGGAACTTCACCCGGCTCATGTAATATATTATCTGCCATGTCAGACAACCTGACTGGTTTCAGGAAAATCCCGAAAACAGGCAATGCCCAGATGAATAATTTTTATACCATAAAAACCCTGCCTTATGGCTATTATTACTGGTGTGTCCAGACCATTGACAACGACCTGGCAGGCTCTCCTTTCTCGTCATCCCAATTGCTTACACTGGCAAATGATGAAATTCCGGTTAATACTTTTGATATCACAGCAGTTCCCAATCCATTGAGAAATTTTACAGATATTATCATTCATCAGCCCGAACCCGACATGATAGAATTAAAAGTTTATAATTCAAACGGTGAAAAAATAAAATCTTTGTTCAGCGGTCAGTCCGGACCGGGAATTCATACTTACAGACTCGAAACCGCTGATTATTCTTCCGGTAAATATTATGTTAGAATCAAGGGCAAAAAATATGATAAATCTATCAGCATTATCATTCAAAAATAATGTTTTCTGATGTGTTGGTTTTTATGAACAATTCAAATCAGGTAAGGTATATAGACTATAGACTTTTAGACTGTAGACTGTAGACTTGTAGATTATCTGGTTTTATTTCACAAATTTCTTTACAATCATTTCCGAATCATTTACGTTTGCCTTCAGGAAGTAAATACCTCCTGGGAAAGGCGACATATTTACCTTTGTAATATGGGATGCCGGAATACTTTTTAACTGCTCACTGTAAACCAGTTGCCCGGTAGCATTATAAATATTCAAACCGATATTATCCTTTACACCTGAAAATAACAGATTCAATTCTTCTTTTACAGGGTTAGGGAATAATGTAAGAGAAATTCCAGTTGTTGACTGCTCGTATGTTACAACACCAGCTACACTGATTCCATTCATCGTGTATAATCCATCCCCTTCTAACCAGTCATTTACAATTATCTGCATCTCCTTTTGTGATTCAGAGTTCCATAATTTTAACACAAACTCCTCCCCTTCTACCAATCCATCCTTTTCCGGGGTCAACTCATCGTCTCCCCAGAGAGTAATGGCGGCAAAACCACTGTTAATTACGGAAGAACCAACCAATAATCCATTGGAATCAAATACACCAATTTCACTATTCTTAAATCGTAATTCGTTCCGCCTCAGGCGGATTGTAATTCCAAGTGTCATGTTATTGCCAGTGTTTAAAGGTTTCCTGAAATGTTGAAGTTCAGGAATGAAAATTTCCGATTTGTTAAAATTTGATGAGTTTGGCGGGTAAATAAATGTACAGGCACTGGTTATTTTTAACTGGTAACCTCTGCCGGGTATCATGTTTCCAATACTATTAACACCATAAACAGGCCAGTAGACGTGTCCTAAACCATCTTTAATAATTGATATAACGGAAACAATCGGACTCATCATATCCACGACAGGAGCATTTGTCTGACGCAAATATCCGATCATGTTCCATCCCAGGGATAAATTTATATCTGTATTTTCAGGAGTAGCTGCACTACCATATATGACAAGGGTATCGGCCACTAATATTTTCATCTGGTAACCCTGGCCAATGACCATGTTACCAATCTGATTTACAGAAAACTGTGGCCAATACACCTGGCCTTGTCCTGATTTTACTATCATGATATTGCTAACTATTGCGGACATCACAATTTCAATAGCCGGATTTACAGGAATAATATAGGTTGAAAATATATTCCATCCCTGGGTCAAATTAATTACTTGTGAAACTGCATATACCAGGTTATAGGACCCACTGGTTGTACAACCGTTTATATCACTTACAGTCACTGAATAATTTCCGGTTCCCAGGCTATCGGCAAACTCTGTGGTCAAACCATTTGACCACAGGTAGTTATAAGGAGAATTGCCACCGCTGACGAACAGATTAATTTGACCCGAATTATTATTTGAAACAGAAGGATAATCAATTGCAGGCAGAATAGTTATCTGGGGAGGCTGCATAACCACAACAGTTCCGGTATCTTGACAATTATTTGCATCGGTGATGGTAAAGGAATAACTTCCGGTTGATATATTACTGAGGCTCAAACCGGTTGATCCATCTGACCAAAGGAATGAATAAGGAGCAATACCACCGGTTGCAGTTTGAACTATAGCTCCGGTGCTGCTACCAAAACAATCAACATCAGTCACAATATAAGATGAAGAAACAGGGGAAGGCGGCTGGGTAATCGTGTAGGAGGCAGTATGTGTACATGAATAATTATCTGTAACAGTCATATAATAATCGCCAGCTGGTACTTGCAGAATATCTCCTGTAACCGCACCATTTGACCATAAATAGGAATAAGGAGTGATCCCACCTGTCACTGAAATATTTACCGATCCGGTTGTCTGTGAATAACAATTCACATTTGTTCCAGACAGGCTGACAGATATCACTGAAGAGAGTTGAGTCAATATATATGAAGATATTACGGAATTACTCTGATTATCTGTCACGGTAACGGTATATGTCCCGGTGGCAAGGCTTGTCCGGTTTTGGGTTGTTGCTCCATCAGACCAGTGGAAAATATAAGGCGTTGCACCACCTGTCATGCTGAGATTGACTGAGCCGTCGTTTCCCGCATAGCAAGTGACATTATTTACCGTAGCCGACACATTTATCATATTGAGAATATGTTCAGTACTGAATGCAGAACCTTTAAAACCATTATCAATAGTTTGCACACTCCAGTAATAAGGACCTGAATTCAATCCTTTGATCTTCCATGAGTTGTTGTACTGAGCATTGCCAAAAGCCGGTATTCTCCTGAACCCGGTAGAAACATTTGAATTGGCAGAAAGAATATCAGAACTGCCCGGAGAAGTTCCAATCCTGAGATTATATGTGAGACCTGCTGTCGGAGTTTGCAGGTCGGAGCCGTTTGACCAGTAAAACGTGACATCAGTTCCATTTTTGAAAGTGAATAAAGATGAAGGAGCTGAAGGGGCGGTATTGGCGGTAATGATATTATTCCGGTAAATTTTTGTTTTTGTTGCATTATGATCACCGGAAATAAGTACATCCAGGTCTCCGTCATTATCATAATCACCCCAGGCGACCGAACTGTAATCAACCCCGACAAGGCTTACTGTTGTGAGAAGAGAGAATGAGTTGTTACCATTATTAGTAAAAATTTGTGTAATGAAACCAGAACCCGTATCCCCGGCAATCAGGATATCCAAATCTCCGTCATTATCGTAATCACCCCATGCAGCCGAACTCTGATACACTCCCGTTAATGAAATCCCTGTTTGCAGAACGAAGTTGTTGTTTCCATTATTCTTATATATTTTTGAAATATTGTTATTGCCATCATAACCGGTGAGTAAAATATCAGGATATCCGTCATTGTCATAATCACCCCATACAGCCGTTCCGGTTGTTATGCCTGTCAGAGATATTCCGGTCTGTTCCGTGAAACTGCCATCCCCATTGTTTTTATATATCTTCGAAACCCTTGATGAACCGGTATAACCCATAAGCAGTAAGTCCAAGAATCCATCTTTATTGTAATCAGCCCAGGCAACCGAACTTAAATTAACACCTGTAAGAGAAATATTAGTCTGCGGAGTAAAACTGTTATTTCCGTTGTTTTTATAAATAGTGGAAATTCGACTGGTGCTGCTGAGTCCGGTAATTACAAAATCAACATATCCATCATTATTATAATCCCCCCAGTCAACAGAACCCTGGGTGACACCTGTTATTGAAATTCCTGATTGCCAGACAAAATTACCTGAACCGTTATTCCTGAATATTCTTGAAATATAAGCACTGCCTGGATCTCCGGCAACGAGAATATCCATATTTCCGTCATTATCATAATCAGCCCAGTTCGAACAACTATTTTGAACATGTGTAAGTGATATTGATGTAAGTTCAGTAAATGTACTATTGCCGTTGTTTTTATAGATTTTTGCCCCATAACCTGGCCCTAATCCCCCGACAACGGAAATATCAAGACAACCATCGTTATTGAAATCAGCCCATTCTGCAGAACCATCATATATTCCTGTAAGAGTGATGCCGGTTTGTAAGGTAAAAGGCAATATACCTACGGTATCGCTTACAGAAGAGCTCTGCCCGCAAAAATCGGTGACAGTTACTTGGTAAATACCATTATTAAGTCCATTGATAGATTGGGTTGTAGCTCCATTTGACCAGTGATATGAAAAAGGTGAAGTACCTCCGGTCACAATGACGTTTGCAGTACCGTCGCTTACAGTAGTTACGACGGTACTTACAGCAGAAATCGACAGAATATCCGGTGGAAAAATTGTGATTGAAGCAGTTATTGTTGCCAGAGAATTATCTGTAACTGTAACATGATATACTCCTGCTCCGATACCAGTCAGGTCTTGTGTTGTTGCATTATTTGACCAGTGATACAGGTATGGTCCGGATGATGTATTTCCACCAGCAACAGTAATATCGATAGCTCCGTTTGATCCGCCAAAACAACTTACATTTGTAGTTGTATAAGTCATTCCGTAGAAATGTACAACCTGTGTTGAGGTAAATACTGATCCTGCATAAGCCTGGTCAACAGATTGAACACTCCAGTAATAAGTACCCGGTGACAATCCCGTCAGTGTAAATGAATTTCTTAATCCCACGTTTCCTGGAGCAGGTATTCTCCTAAAACCGGTTGTTAAATCAGACATGGCTGACATGATCTCATTTCCGCCCGGAGTTGTACCGATCCTGAGATTGTATGTCAGTTCACCAGTACCTGTTTCAACATCTGTTCCGTCATTCCAGCTCATGGTCAATGCGTTACCATTCAGCACCGAATTAAAATTAGTTGGTGGTCCCGGCGGGTTGTTTAAAACAGAACCATCATTCCGGATTATATGATTATACATGACGATATCAAGGTCTCCGTCATTATCATAATCGCCCCAGGAACATGTATATCCGGGTGACATATTGCTTGGGAAACCTGAAATTACCGTAAATGAATTATTCCCGTTGTTTTTATAAATCTTAGCTGGATAATCACCACTCACTAACAGGTCAGTGTACCCGTCATTATTGTAATCTCCCCAGGCAACAGTCCCATATCGATTAGAACCAATAGATATGGATGTCTGTTCAGTAAAAGTATTATTACCATTGTTTTTAAATATCCTAGTAGGTAGAATTCCTGATCCAAAATCACCGCTCATGATGGCTATATCCAAAAAACCATCATTATTATAATCACTCCATGCAACCGAACCCATCATAATACCTGGCAATGAAATACCTGTCTGATCGGTAAATGTCCCGTTGCCATTATTCTTATATATCTTTGATATACCATTAGGTATATTTGCTCCGGGAATAAAAATATCAAGATATCCATCGTTGTCATAATCCACCCAGGCAGAACGTCCTGTACAGTTAATAAATGAAAGGGATGACTGCCATGTAAAAGTGTTATTCCCGTTATTTTTATAAACCCTTGTTAAACCATTACCTGTCAATAAAATATCGAGATATCCATCATTGTCATAATCACCCCAGCTTCCATTTCCATAATTGACATTTTGCAGGGTAATACTGCTTTGATAAGTAAAAGTATTATTGCCATTATTCTTATAAATTCCTGAACCGGTACCTGCTGCATACAGCAAATCTAAATAACCATCATTGTTATAATCGCCCCAGGCAATCGTGCCATTATCCACACCACCTATGCCGATTCCTGTCTGATTGGTGAAAGTTCCGTTCCCGTTATTTTTATAAATATGAGCATAACTACCTGTATAAGAAACGATCACGTCAAGATAACCATCATTATTGTAATCTCCCCAGGCAACTGAATTATCACCATATCCCGACAGGCTGATACCGGACACCACATTGAACTGCTCAAGAGAAACATTGATAATAGAAATGCTGATACAACCATGAGCATCAGTGATGGTTACCTGGTAATTTCCGGCCGCAAGGGAACTGAGATTCTGGGAAGTAGCGCCGTTTGACCAAGCATAAGAATAGGGTGAAGTACCTCCTGTCACTGTAAGACTGATTGCCCCATCATTACCGGTATTTGTCGCTACCATTGTGTTAAAAACTGTAATTGCTGACGGCTGGGTAATAATGATGGGACAAACAGGATATACAGATATTTGAACTGAATTGGCATCAGTTACAGTAACTGAATAACTTCCGGCAGTAAGACCGGTAATATTTTCAGTGGTGGCGCCGTTTGACCAGATAAAATGATAAGGGCTGGTACCTCCGGCAACCGTCAGGTGAATTGCCCCATTATTTCCAGAGTTGCAGGTTACATGGTTCACAACATAGGTACATCCTGAACCAATCAACTGTTCCGGTGAAAAAGGCGATCCTTTAAAATTGTTGTCAACAGCCTGCACACTCCAGTAACAATATCCGGTGGGTATTGATATTGTTTTTGAATTTGTCATCCCGCAATTTCCAGGTTTTGGCACTCTTCTGAATCCATTTGAATTATCCGACATTGACGACATGATTTCATTTCCACCGGGAGTAATTCCTATCCTTAGATTATATGTCAGCGATTGGGCAGGAGTCTGGGAATCGGTTGCGTCTCCCCATGAAAACGTGTACTGGGTTCCTGCAACGCTTGCCGACAACCCCCCGGGTGCAGAAGGCGCTGTATTAGGAGTAGATATATTATTCCTGTATATCATAGAATAAAATGAAGAACCGTCGTCCCCGGTTAAAAGAATATCAAGGTCGTTGTCGTTATCATAATCGGCTAATGCAACTGAGCTGTTATTAACGCCTGTGAGTGAGACCGACGAAAGTAATGTAAATGTATTATTTCCATTATTGTGGTAGATTAATGAATTGTACATGTAGATAGAAGATCCATAACCTGTTAGTATCATATCAAGATTCCCATCGTTATCTAAATCGCCCCAGGCTACTGAGCTGTTATACATACCAAATAGTAAAATTCCTGTTTGTTCGGTAAATGTATTATTACCATTATTTGCATAGATTTTTGAAACCTGGCCTGGTCCATTGTAACCTGTCAGCAGGATGTCAGGATACCCATCATTGTTATAGTCACCCCAGGCAACCGAACCCCACTTTACACTTGTCAGTGAGATAGCTGTCTGTTCGGTAAAATTACCATTCCCATTGTTTTTATATATTTTTGATACACTGGCCGTTCCAGTATATCCTGTTAGCAGGATATCGGCATATCCATCATTGTCATAGTCACACCAGGCACCCGAACTGCCATCCACAGGAGTTAATGAAATGTTAGTCTGCTCTGTAAAAGAATTATCCCCGTTATTCTTATATATTTTTGAAACCCTTGAAGCGCCTGTCGTTCCGGTTAACAGAAAATCGATATATCCATCATTATTATAATCATACCAGTCAACTGAACCAGTTATCCCTGTAATTGAGATTGCAGTCTGTTCGGTAAAAGTACCGTTGCCGTTGTTTTTGTAAAGCATTGATACATGTGTCGATCCTGTATATCCTGTGATTAGCAGATCAACATAGCCATCATTATTATAGTCAGCACAAGCAACCGAACTACTACAGACACCTGTAAACGAAATAGATGTCTGAAGAGTAAAGCTGTTATTTCCGTTATTTCTGTACAATTTTGAAAGCAATGTTGAAGAAGTGCTGCCAGTTATAATAAAATCAAGGTAACCATCATTGTCATAATCAAACCAGGTAACAGAACCTGTCCAGACAGCCGGCAGTGATATACTGGTCTGTTCAGTAAACGTTTGGGAATAGGAAGAAAGACATAATCCAAACACCAGTAAAACAAGAAATAAAATGGAATAATTAAACTTTTTCATAGACAAAATCATTTTGAATTTATCCCCAAAAAAAAACATCATCCGATAACTTCTGATAATCCATGAATGACAACCGTTTGAAATCCTGATATCCGTTGATTTGTAATTTTATTTTGTTGATTTATTCACAGTAAAACATTTATAAAAATATAAACTATTTAATTCCAATAATGATAATATGTTTAAAATCATATTTTCAAAATGTTATTTCCTGATTTAATTCGAATAGTCATTAGTTTATTAAGTTTGTAAAGTTCGTTAGTTCATAAAGTTTATAAAGTTCATAAAGTTAAATTGGTTGCCTTATGCCTATTGCCTATTGCCTATTGCCTATTGCCTGCTTAAAACTTTCAATCTGTGAATAAGGATAAGAAGCAAATCTATAAACACGGGAAAAAACAGGAACAAATCAGTGATCTGTTCCAAAAAGGCTTTCGACCTTTTTTATGGATCGCTGCCATTGCTTTTCTTGCTTACCTGCCAACTCTATGGTTCGGGTATTCGCCGCTCGATGATTTCACACTCATCGTCAAACGCTTAGACTGGCTCAAGGATATCAGGCATTTCCCCGACATCTTTACAAAGGGGATATTTTTTGCTGAGGATGCCAAAGTGCCCGATTATTACAGGCCTCTCCTCACTGTCACTTTCATGATAGATGTACTGATCGGTAAGGGCTCACCCGTAATCTGTCATCTTACCAATGTGCTGATACACATGGCCGCCACCTGTCTCTGCTTTTCATTCCTGAACCATCTTATTGAAAATAGGAAACTCTCATTCCTGTTCACTTTGTTATTTGCCGTTCATCCCATTCTTACACATGCCGTTGCCTGGATTCCCGGCAGAAACGACAGCCTGATGGCAGTTTTTATTTTTTCCTCTGCTATATTTTACCTGAAATACTTAAAAATCGGCAGTATAAAAATATTGCTCCTGTCTGGCCTGATGTACCTGGCAGCCTTGTTTACCAAGGAAAATGCCATCATTTTCCTTCCCCTCGTTGCATTCCTTGACCTGGTAGTTACCGGCAGGATCAATATCAGAAAGCTGATCATCCCATTTTTCATGTTTTCCATTCTGACCATAGCCTGGTGGATTATCAGGGCAAAGGTTGTGATGGCTGTTCCATATGCAGCTCAGTTACAAAAACCTGGACTGTACCTCGGATTACTGGCTCCTATGCTGATTTTCCTTCAAAAATCATTTCTGCCTGTCCAGCAGTCGGTCTTTTCCAATGTGACCGATACTTCTCTTATTCCGTCGCTGATTGTGCTGGCTTTTCTTATTTTCGTAATTGTCAGGTATGGTTTTAGAAATAAAAGATTAGTCTGGTTCGGAATAGCCTGGTATTTCCTGTTTTTGCTCATTCCTACCATGCATGCCCTATTTAACGGATTAAGCGATATCCATTTTGAACACAGGCTCTATATCCCGCTGGCCGGGCTTTTGATTGCCGTTTCACAGGTAAACTTACCATACAAAAAATATTTCTATGTATTTCTAATTATTATATCCGCTTTTTTCGTTAAGACTCTGGTAAGAAGTTCCGTTTATGAAGATTCATACAGTTTTGCCATTGCAGCAGTTAATGAATCACCGAATCTGGCCAATGTTTATAACATTCGCGGCAATGAATTCAATAATCTGGGCAGGTTCAATGAAGCAATTGCTGATTATTCCCATGGCCTGAAATTAGA
>JAPLDU010000110.1 GCA_026391255.1 Bacteroidia bacterium
TTACAAAGCAGGTACACAGGGCGATCCGGGCGGAGGTACAGACAATTCTTCATGGACAGCCTGCGGATCATCCCAGGGATCAGGTTATGCCACAGCTACATTCACACCCTCAGGTACATTAACAGCCACCACATCATTTGCCTGTTTTGTGACACCTGGAGGCAGTCCAACATGTGGAACAGCAACATGGGCAAGCGGGGTAATAGTGATTACAGTAGAGCCAACATTAAGTTATGGGACAGCAAACAATACATCAGGAGGTGGTAGCACACAAACAATTTGTTACAATACATCACCGGCCAGTATGTCAGCAAACAGCGCAACGGGTTCAGGCAGTTTTAGTTATCAATGGTATTATAAGGCAGGAGCAGTAACTCCGACTTCCGGATCAAATTCAGGATGGACTGCTGCTTCAGGAACAGGCAATGCTACAGCAACTTTCTCAGCACCAACTGCCATAACAGCAAACACAACTTATGCATGCTGGGTAACACCCGGAGGAAGTCCTTCGTGCGGTAGCGCCAACTGGGCAGGAGCAAGCAACAATGATAATGTACAAATAACAGTAATCGCCACCGGCTCATGGATTGGAACAACCAGTACTGATTGGAATGATGGGTCCAACTGGTGCGGAGGTTCTGTACCTGGTTCAACCATTGATGTAGAGATACCTTCTGCGGTTCCACACCAACCGCATATTCTTGGCTCACCGGACGGAACCTGTCGTAGTATTACAATTGATAACAGCGCTTCCTTGACCATTGACGGAGCTTACGGCTTAAATGTCTATGGCGACTGGACAAAAAATGGCTCTTTTACAGCTGGTACAGGTTTAGTAACATTTTATGGAACAGGCAAGACGATAGGAGGTACTTCTACCACTTTCTATAATGTTACGCTCAGCGGCTCAGCATCGGTAACAACAGGCGTTGCAACAACCATAAGCGGCGCCCTGTCTATCGGTAACGGAACCACTTTTACTGCCGCAGGGTATGATTTGACTATTACAGGAACCACCACAGTGGGAGGAGGTGGCAGTCTGGTCATCAGCAGTGCAACAGGCACCAAAACCTTTGGTGGCCTGGTAACCGTTGCTTCGGGCGCTACATGGAATAATTCCGGGAACTCGGACCTGAGCTTCAAGGGAGGGATAACAAAAAGTGGAGCATTTTCTGCAGGTACGGGAATATATAATTTCATTTCAAATCCACAAGGACTATCTGGAGCTACTCTTACTATACCAAATGTTACCGTAACAGGAATAACACTTACTAATAATGGTACATTAAATATTGGAACAAGTCTTGATGGTTCAGGGACTCTTCAGCAAAATAATTATACGACCCTTTATATAGGAGGTACTTCAACGATAACAACTTTAACTGCCATAGCTTTAGGGAATATAGTTAGCTACAATGGAACAAGTCAAACTGTATATGAAACAAATTACTATAAACTAAAATTGGAAGGTAGCGGAACGAAAACCTTACAGTCAGGGACAACATCCATTACAAATGATTTTTCACTGAGTGGTATTTCCACCATGTCAGCAACTGCGGTAACGGGTCTGACAATAGGCGGAAATTTTTATATTAACGGCAACAGTACTTTTGTAGCAGGTTCATATACACATGCTATCGGTGGTGATTTCCAAAACGACGGAACTTTCACGGCCGGCACTTCAACCATCAGTTTGAACGGCAGCAGCGGAGCTCAGACTATCAAAGGAAATACGGCATCGACTTTTAATAACTTAACAATCAACAATTCCGCCGGAGTAATCCTTAACAATTCCCCGACAATTAGCGGTACTTTAACTTTTACCAGCGGGAAAATTACTACCGGTTCATATTATTTAATACTTGGTTCATCGGCATCGGTATCGGGAGCTACTGCAGGAAAATATGTTTATGGTTACATAAGAAGGTATGTGCCCAATTCTCCGGCTCCAACTGTAGGTTTCGATATCGGGGATGCTACCAATTATGCGCCCGTTTCTGTTCACTTTTCAGGTACTGTAAGTGGTTCAGGCTATCTTGATGCATCTACGGCAGTTGCCCAGCCTCCCGTAGCTTCAGGGCTTAGCCAGGCAAATTATCTTCACCGTAAATGGACTCTTACAAATGGCGGAGTAACCGGTTTTTCGTCATATAGTCCCACATTTACCTTTGTGTCGGCAGATATAATCGGAATCGTCAGCACATCGGCTTTTGTGATAAGAAAGTGGAACGGATCAACCTGGTCAGCCACAACTACCGGTACCCTAAGCTCTCTTTCATCATCATGTACGGGCTTGACGAGCTTTAGTGATTTTTATGAAGGGCAGGACGGCTGTCAGGGAACAGCCATGTGGTTCGGAGGCACCCCCGACCATCTTACCGACTGGAATACAGGCAGCAACTGGTGCAGCGGTTCGGTTCCGGATTATACAACTGATGTTGAGATTCCGTCAGACCCCGCAAATCAACCGCATATTGGTGCAGCAGGCGGATCATGTAAAAATATTACGATTGATAATGGCGCTTCTCTGACCATGGACGGAGCATATACTTTAGCTGTAAGCGGCAACTGGTCACTAACAAGTGGGGGAACATTTACACCCGGTACAAGTACTGTAAATTTCAATGGTACTGCGCAGAGCATCAGCGGAGCAGGTACTACAACATTTAACAACCTTACGCTCTCCACCTCCGGTTTAAAGACGTTCACTACAGTTCCGACAGTAAATGGCGTACTCTCTATGGAAGGAACTGCCACAGCATCTGCTGCCCCTGATTACGGAGCTTCAGCCACATTACAATATAACACCGCAACTGCAAGAACTGCAGGTGATGAATGGATTGCTACATTTGCAGCTACCGGAGGCGTAATCATAGCCAATACAGGTACAATTACTGCAAATGCTGAAAAAGCATTTAATACCGGGATCCCATTAACAGTTAACAATGGCGCAAAATTGGATATGTCAACATTTGCCATAACCGGTTTAAATACAGTTGCTAATTCAGGTACAATCAGTTCTCAAAATACCAGTTCCACTCCTTTTCCTACAGGCCTGAACTGGGGAGGAACAGTTGAATATTATGGTACCGGCCAGACTATTGCAACAGGTACTTATAGTACACTAAAAAATTCTACAGGTACCAATAATGTCAATAGCGGACTGGTCACTGCAAGCACCCTGAATGTTTCAAGCGGGGTACTGAATGTGAATCCGGGCGGCCAGTTTACGGCTACTACCACCAGCATCACTCCTGCCCAGGGCCTGGTGATCGTTTCAAATGCTACAGGAACCGGTTCGTTCATAACCGGCAGCTCTTCAGGAACAGCCAAGGTACAGAGATACTATACCCAGGGCAGGTGGTTCTATAGTTCTATTCCTGTAGCCAATGCCACAGCGGCAGTTTATCACCTTGCCGGAGGACAGAGCAATATTTATTTAGGCAAATTTAATGAGTCACTTCCAAATGGAAATGGATCAGATATTACAACGTATCCTGGTTGCTGGCAATTTATTACCAGTACTGCTACTGCCCTGGATCCCGGCCGGGGTTATGCTGTCTGGGCTGCCCCGGGTACTGTAAATACCACAGATGCATTAATTAATTTCAATGGTGCACTGAATACGGCTGCCAGTTCTATAACCTGTTACAACTCTGACGCATCTGATGGTAATGGATGGTATTTTGTAGGAAATCCATACACAAGTGCTATTAACCGCCTTTCGGGCACATGGACAATGACTGGCCTCACTGGTGAAGTACATGTTTATGATCCTATATATTCTGGTAATTTTAGGACATGGAACGGTGGAACCGGAGGCTTAACAGACGGGATTATACCACAGGAACAGGGATTTTTTGTTAAATTTGCCAGTCCCGGCGGATCACCATCCAGTACTACATTTACCATACCTGTAGAAGCCAAAACTCACTCTTCCCAATACTTTTATAAAGATGATATTAAAATCCCTGACCTGGTCAAACTGAAAATCAGTTCAGAAATCAATTCATATTTCGACGAAGCATTTGTATATTTTGACAGTACCTGTACCAATGGAACAGATGTAAATCATGATGCCGGAAAAATGTTTGGTCTGGCATCAGCTCCAAATATTTTCTCCATCACAGGAAGTGAAAATTATTCCATTAATGGGTTACCTGCACTTAGCGGCCCAACGGAAGTTCAACTGGGCTACAGGGTTGGAATTAACGGTACCTACCATATTACAGCAGGTGAACTCAGCAGTTTCCCGCCTGGCACAACCATATACCTGGAAGACCAGCAATTGCAGGCATTCCAGGATATGAACGAGAATAATGTGTACACCTTTACCGGCGATACCAGCAACAGTCCCCTGCGATTCAGACTGCACTTCAATTCCATCATCACTTCTTCGGGGGAATTGAACGAAAAACCACTGCAGGTCTATACCGACGGGAATACAATTTATGTGTTCGGCCCGGATAATATCAAAGAGATAGCAGTGTATGACTTGCTTGGACAGGAACTGATCAGTAAAAAACCTGACGGGTCGCGGCTGCTGAGGCTTGATTTGAAACATGCCCCGGGGGTTTATGTAGTTAAAGTACTGACCAGTACCCGTTCGTATTCCAGAAAAGTTTTATTCAATTAATCATTCAACTCTATGAGCATAAATATATTGAAAATTAAAACAAAAAGAAACCTGCTTCGCATCTGTTTTTTTGTTGCATTGCTTACCATAGGGTTGAGCGCTTTTTCACAACCAATACCCGGAAACCCCGGAAACGGCGGCGGCCCCGGACTCAATGATGATGTAGGCGGCGGTGCACCCCTTGACGGCGGACTTTCAATATTACTTCTGCTTGGTACAGCCTTTGGCGGCAGGAAGCTTTTTTATGCTTTCCGGTCTGAGGAACGACAAGGCGAACGAAGCGAACGAAGCGACGGAAAGCCAATTTGAAAATTTGATCCGCCGGATGCGGAGTGAATGGTGAATTGTGAATGGTGAATAGTGAATTGTCACCAGTCACAATTTCAGACTACTTTATTCTTAAACAAAATGAACGTAAACTTCAATGTCTGCGGTCATTTTTTATGGTTCTTCGTGAATGGTGATCTGCCGGAGGTGGATGAAAAACAATTTCCCTGAAAGGGCGTCAGTACGATCTTTCAACTCTTTATTTGACCACGAAGGAACGCAAAGGACTTCACAAAGTCACACAAAGGTGCAATGTTCAGTTATTTCAGAGATCAGAGTTCAAAGTTCAAAATTGTAACCTTAGTAACGGTTTTACATTTTCAAATTTTCAAATCTTCAAATCGCCCTGTCGCTTTGTTCTCTTAGTCTCTCAGTCCCTTCGTCTCCCTGTCGTCCCGTCGCTTCGTTCGCCTAGTCGCTCTTCGTCACTCAGTCATTTCGTCATTCCATCGCAGCTTATTTCAGGTAATCACTCACTGCATGCCGGATACTGTTTTTGATGAGTTCCCAGTTTTGTTTATTATAACTTACCGGTGTTTCACTTTCTTCGGCTTCTTCAAAATATGTGATTGCATTAGGAATGCTGATAGCAAGCATCTGACCAAGATATTTTTGCTTATGCCAGTCAATTATTTGCTGCAGGGAGTAATGCCGGAGTAATTCGTACAAATCCCAAAAATCCTTTTTCTGAGCCCTCCCAAGAATGGCCTGAATTTTCATGGCGGCAATATCTGCAATGCTGTACATCCTGATTCCGTCTTCAATTTCATATTCTGCAACCGGTAAATGTGGAAAGTAAATGATATCCACCTTGATATCTTTGATGTAACAGAAAATTCCTGAGTTCTTATGCCCGCTTTCGAAAATGAAATCGTTTCCAAATTCAAGAATTAACTCTTTTTCAATAGTTATCCGGTCAAATTTTTCGTGAAAAAACAGATCCAGATCAACCGAGCTGCGATGACCATAACGAAGAGCCAATGCCGTTCCTCCAACCAATGAAAATGGTTGAAGCGAGGGCATTATCATTAACTTTTTTAATAAGGTAAAAGTCCGGGGTGCAATTGCCTGAATATATAGCATCTGAATTCATTTAAAGGCCTGTTAATTATCGCGCTGGCAAGGTGCAACCGGTGTTCAGGTAAAAACTTTGCATTTAACAAGACAGCAGTTACCTTCTCGTCGCCATAATACCTGCGGCATTGACGGATATCCTCAACATCTCCCCGTTCAAATACCCGTTCAATAACAAAGCTGGCCTTGGCATCATAGTCAATGCTCTCAAAGTCAATATCCCAAAAAATGCGCTTTTCAAATACAGGTTTCATTTCCATATTCATAGGATGAAGTAAATAGTTCAGAGTTCAGAGTTCAGAGTTCAAAGATCAAAGTTCAGAGTTCAGAGTTCAGAGTTCAGAGTTGTAACCTTAGTAACGGTTTTACATTTTCAAATCTTCAAATCTTCAAATCTTCAAATCTCCAAATCGCCTCGTTGCTCTTCGTCACTCCGTCACTCCGTCACTCTGTCACTCTGTCACTCTGTCTCACCATTCACCATTTACTTGCTCTTATCCGGTGGTGCCGGGATTGGTGGCAGAGGTTTATAATCCTTCAGTTCTTCCTTTATCACATCAATGGCTTTGTTTAATTGCTGGTCTTCACCGGCATATTCCCTGGCAGGATCATTGTCAATCACAATATCAGGATCGACACCATGTCCTTCAATGATCCATTTGCTTTCCTCGGATGAATAGGATGCAAACTCAGGTCTATTCAGCGAACCACCATCAATAATCGGCAATGAACCACGAATGCCAACCACTCCGCCCCATGAGCGCGTACCGATCACCTTACCGATATGATGTTTCTGGAATCCGTAAGGGAAAAGATCACCATCTGATGCAGAGTAACAATTCATCAACAACACTTTAGGCCCAAGCATCATCTGGCGGGGTGTCTGGCTTGGCTCGGTCACATTACGAGCCATGTTGGCCCGGGTGACTTCGCGTTCCAGTCTTTCAATGATCATAGGCGAAACATTTCCACCTCCATTTCCACGGTCATCAATGATGAGCGCTTTCTTTGACAACTGGGGATAGAAATACTCGACAAACTCGTTCAGACCTTCGACTCCCATGTCGGGAATGTGAATGTAGCCCACTTCTCCGTTAGTAGCTTTGTTCACCTTATCAATGTTTCCCTGTACCCAGTTATAATAATACAGGTCAGCTTCACTGGAGACTGGCACAACAATTACTTTCCTGCCGCTTTTTTCATCCGCTTTTGATCCCACCGTCAGTTCAACCTGTTTACCGGCTGTACCGACCAGTGATTCGTAAATATCAGTCATCTCCCTGGTTGACTTGCCATTCACTGCCAGGATGAAGTCGCCTTCAGAAACATTCACACCCATTTCGGTAAGAGGTGATTTGAGCGTATTGCTCCAGTTGGCGCCTTTCAGTATTTTATCAATTTTATAAACACCCGAAGCATCGCGGCTCAGTTTGGCTCCCAGCAACCCGGTTGAAATCCTTGCGGGTCTTGGCTTGTCGCCCCCGCCGACGTAAGAATGACCGATGCTCAGTTCGCCGATCATTTCTCCGACCAGGTAATTCAGGTCGTTCCTGTTGTTCACATAAGGAACCAACACAGCATATTTATCGTGGATCTTTTTCCAGTCGAGACCGTGCATGTTCGATACATAAAAGAAATCGCGCATCTGCCGCCACATTTCATCATATATTTGTTTCCATTCCTCTTTGTTATTTACCCATGCCTTCAGTCCCGACAGGTCAACCACATCCTTCATGGTAACAGGGCCGGAGGGAAGGTCGATCACTGAAAAATCCTTTATTTTGGAAACCAGCATCTTTTTTCCGCTGGATGAAATGATGTAGTTAAACCCCTCGCCGAGATCGGTCTCTTTTTTATCTTTCAGGTCGAACATTTTCAGAGACATCTTACCGGTGGAGGATGAATTATATTCATAATAAACCTTGTCGTTGATACTGGAAACATTCCAGTAATTACCCGGATTAACAGGAAGCGCAATTACCCTGCCCTGGATGCCGTCGAGGTCAATCACAACATCCGCTTTCTTTTCAGCCTCGGCTTTCTCATCTTTCTTTTTCTCGTCTTTTTTAGCCTCTTTTGCATCATTGCTCTTATCTTCCGGTTTCACTTCGTTGTTTTCCGGAGCAAAAGGAGATGCGGTGGCTTTTGCAAGAGTGACAAGATAAATTTTTGACATATCGCGGTATGCATAATTCCATTCCACCTCGCTGTAAATCGGGTTGAAATCGCGACGTGAAATGAACAACAGGTATTTGCCGTCGCGGCTGAAGACAGATCCGCCTGCGTCGTAAAATCCATCGGTAACTTCGCTGATTTGCTTGCTGGCAAGGTTATACAGGCAAATCGTGCCGAAGTCATTTTTCATCGGCCGGGTAAATGTTACCCATTTGCTGTCAGGCGACCAATCGTAATCGGTATATTCCCAGATATTTGATTTTTCGATCAGGGTAACTTGTTTTGTATCAATGTCAACATATTGCAGCCTGAGCATTTTGTCTGACCACATCAGTTTTTTGCTGTCAGGCGACCATTTTATGGCGTATTTATAAGTATCGGCATCTTTGGTGATCTGAATGGCCGGTTCACTGCCATCCTGTTTCTGGATGTATATCTCGAACTCCCCTGTTTTATCGGAAATGTATGCAATGAATTTCCCGTCGGGCGACCAGGCCACGTCACGGTCGTGAGCGCCTGATGAATTTGTCAGATTGCGGGTAATGCCCGATTTGTAAGGAACGGTGTAAATGTCTCCCCTGGCTGAAAAAGAAAGCCGCTCACCATCGGGTGACATATCGTAGGAATTGATGTGCTGGGAAGCATCTTTCAGTTCGTTACGACCGGACAGAAAATCATCAGCAATCCGGACAGTCAGTTTATCATATTTTTTTGTTTTTGTATCGAAAAGGTATATATAGCCTGAGTTTTCAAATGCAATAGTTCCGTTGCCGGCAGAGGCAAATTTGATGTCGTATTCGGTGAAGTTGGTCACCTTGGTGGTTTGCTTTGATGTGACATTGTAACAAAACATATTCATGGTACGGTCACGGTCAGACAGATAGTAGATTTCATCGCCTATCCACATGGGTTCAATGTTCTGGTTGTCGTTACCGGTGATTTTTGAAACCTGTTTTGTGGCAAAATCATAAATCCATACAGCATCTGCCATTCCTCCCTTGTAATATTTCCAGGTGCGGAACTCACGGAAAACACGGTTGTATGCCAGTTTCTTACCATCGGGTGAATAAGAGCAAAATCCACCGGTCGGAAGAGGCAGTTCCTGTGATAGTCCGCCATTGACAGATACCGAAAATAACTGGCCGATAAAGTCATTGAAAGATTGTTTCCGTGAACGGTAGATGATATTTTTGCCGTCAGGTGTCCAGGTCATTACAATATTATTCGGGCCCATGCGGTCGGAAATATCATCCCTGCCAAGTGTTGCAGTGAAGGTCAGTCGTTTTGGAACGCCTCCTTCGGCAGGCATCAGGAATACTTCCGTGTTTCCATCATATTGCCCGGTGAAAGCAATTTGTTTTCCATCGGGCGAGAAACGGGCAAACATCTCATAACCTTCATGATTGGTCAACTTGCGGGCCATACCGCCTGTGGAGGCAACTGAATATAAGTCGCCGGCATAGGTGAACACCACCTGGTTTCCGTAAACTGCCGGAAATCTAAGCAGACGTGCTTCATCCTGAGAAAAGGATAGCATGGCCGGAATGGCCAGCATAATGATGAAAATGATTTTTCTTACCATATTTTTAAGTTTTATGCGTACAAATGTATTTGATAATCATGAAAAAAATCATGGATAATATGATTAATTATTTTTAAATCTTTCAATAAGCGGTTTTAACCAGTAAACCGGTATAAATGATAGATATATTAAAATTAATCAATCATATCAAATCCTGAATAGGGCACCAGGCATTCGGGAATCCTGATTCCATCCGGAGTCTGGAAATTTTCAAGCAATGCAGCAACAATCCTGGGAAGGGCAAGAGCGCTGCCATTCAGGGTATGCGCCAGTTTGGTTTTTTTATCATTCTCATCCCTGAAGCGAAGTTTTAACCGGTTCGCCTGGAATGATTCAAAATTCGACACAGAGCTCACTTCCAGCCACTTTTGCTGTCCTGCAGCAAATACTTCAAAATCGTAAGTGAGCGCCGAGGTAAAACTCATATCGCCTCCGCATAGTTTTACAATCCTGTATGGAAGCCCGAGTTTTTTAACGAGTCTTTCCACATGATCCACCATCAGTTCAAGCGTGTCATAAGACCTGTCGGGATGTTCAATCACGACGATCTCCACTTTATCAAACTGGTGCAGCCGGTTAAGCCCGCGAACGTCTTTTCCGTACGACCCTGCTTCCCTGCGGAAACAAGGAGTGTAGGCAGTATTCTTTACCGGGAAAGATGAACTTTCGAGGATCACATCCCGGTAAATGTTTGTAACAGGAACTTCGGCAGTCGGGATAAGATAAAAATTATCGAGTCCCACATGGTACATCTGGCCTTCCTTATCGGGCAACTGCCCGGTACCAAAGCCTGAATCCTCATTGACCATCAATGGCGGCATCACCTCTACAAACCCTGCCTTGGATGCTTCGTCGAGGAAAAATGAAATGAGCGCACGTTGCAGTTTGGCTCCTTTTCCAATGTAGACGGGAAATCCCGAGCCGGTCAGCTTATTGCCAAGTTCAAAATCAATGATGTTATACTTTTTTGCTAGATCCCAATGCGGAAAGGAAGCGTCTCCCAACTGTGGGATCACTCCGCCTTCCCTGATGATCTCGTTATCTTCGGCGCCCTTTCCTGTTGGTACAGAGCTATGAGGCAGGTTAGGCAATAGTACCAGAACGTTGTTAAGTTCCTTTTCGGTTTCATTGATACTGATCCCCAGTTCTTTTGACCTTTCTTTCAGTTCAGTGGTCTTTTGCCTGACCTGTCCGGCTTCCGCAGCCTGGCCGTTCTTCATGAGTATTCCTATCTGCCTCGAAATATTATTGATTTCAGCCAGGGTATTATCCAACTGATTTTGAGTTGATTTTCTGAGGTTATCAAGATCAATGACTTTCATTACCAGAGTAGTTGCGTCCATATTCTTGACTTTCAGCCTGTCAATTACTGTTTCTTTATTTTCCTGGATGAATTTTAATGTCAGCATATAAATTAATTTGAAAATTTGAAAATGTGCAAATTTGAAAATTAAATCCGTTTCACTGGAATAAAATTAGCGACAACATGTTGGTAAGTTTTCTGTCATAAGCACCTAAAGGACGAATAGACGTATGATACTCTGAAACCTTGAAACCCTGAAACCCTGGAACCCTGGAACTCATTCATAACTTATAATTCATAACTCATAACTCATAATTCGTAACTCGTAACTCGTAATTCGTAACTCGTAATTCGTAATTCGTAACTCAGACCGCCTGTTGCCTTCTTTACAAAAAAAAATCTCCTGACTTCTTTTACAAGCAAAAGCAGGAGATTTTTCTGAATATGAAAGAAATTTTTATTCGGTTGGTTCGGCTGGTATTTCTTTTGAGTCCTCGATGGGAGTCTCAATGGTTTCAGTTTCGGTTTTCCAGGTTATATCAGAAACGGGAGTTTCAATTTTATCAATTACCGGAGCTTCAATGATATCAGTAACAGGAGTTTCAATGATATCGGTAACAGGAGTTTCACTTTTAACGGCAGCGGTTTTTTTCCTTTTTACAACAACGGGAGTTTCGCTTTTAACGGTAACTGTTTTTTTCCTTTTAACAATAACAGGAGCTTCAATTTCCGGGGTAACCGGGGTTTCACTTCTGAGAGGAATAGGTGCTTCATTTTTAAACGGAACGACTGATACATATGAACGGTTGTTTTTCTTTTTCCTGAACTCAACAATACCATCAGTCAGGGCATATAAGGTATGATCTACTCCCATTCCTACGTTCAGTCCCGGGTTGTGGACGGTTCCCCTTTGCCTGACAATAATATTACCTGATCTGGCAAACTGGCCACCGTATATCTTCAGACCTAATCTTTTACTGTGTGATTCCCTGCCGTTTCTTGAACTACCGGCTCCTTTTTTATGTGCCATCTTAAACCTTAATTATTGTATTACAATATCTTCAATCTTAATCTGTGTGAAATCCTGGCGGTGACCATTGCGAACCTGGTAACCTTTGCGTTTTTTCTTTTTAAAGACAATTACCTTGTCACCCCTGCTATGAGACAAGACAGTGGCAGATATTTTTGCACCCTCGATCACCGGATTTCCAACTTTGATTTCGCCATCATTATCTAATAAAAGCACTTTCTCAAAATCAACGGAGCTTCCTTCTTCGGCTTCCATCCGGTGTATGAAAATTTTCTTATCTTTTTCAACCTTAAACTGTTGTCCAGCTATTTCAACTATTGCGTACATCACTTTTATTATTTACTGAGTAAAAAAGTTTTGGGACTGCAAAAGTATATATTTTCATTTAAAAACAAGACAAATAACAAAATATTTTTTAATAAGTGTTGTGAATAAAAAACTAAGTAGTATTTTTGCACTCCGATTTTTATAACAAACGTAAATATTTTAGCGATGAAAAGAACATTTCAGCCATCCAACAGAAAAAGAAAGAATAAGCACGGGTTCCGTGAAAGAATGGCTACTGCAAACGGACGCCGAGTCCTGGCTTCCCGCCGTGCCAAAGGCAGAAGTAAACTTACAGTGTCTGACGAATTAAAGCATAAGAGATAATATCGAGCATAGTTCAAAATAAAAAAAGGTAAGGCCATCTGGTTCTTACCTTTTTTATTTACTGTATATTACCTTGATCTGAAATTCACCATTTTACCGCTTGTGTTAAATAACATATTTGTATTGATTTTCAGACAGATTAATTAATTATTATTGCAGCAATAATTCAATGTAACTGAACAGGCAATAGGCACCAGGCATTAGGCATTAGGCAATTTACGACTTACAACTTACGACTGTTGACTTACGACTAACAGCTAACTACTAAAATCAAATAATTATGAAGAATACTCCGATAAATTATGACATTGTTCGTTCAAAGATAGAAGAGAGTGGTCTGGCCAGTGTTGGTAAAGCCTCTATCAGGGAAATTGTCAGGCTGATCAATGTGATCGAAAAAGCGACAGGCGAAAAATATATCCGCATGGAAATGGGTGTTCCAGGGTTAGCCCCTTCCAGTATTGGTACAGAAGCTGAAATTGCAGCCCTAAAAAGGGGAGTGGCATCAATATATCCGGACATTGAGGGTGTGGAAGCTCTGAAAAATGAAGCATCCCGCTTCGTGAAGCTGTTCCTCAATATTGAAATTGATCCTTCTCACTGCATCCCCACTGTTGGCTCTATGATGGGCGCTTTTGCCTCATTCCTGGTTTCCTGTCGCCGTGATATTAAAAAAGATGTTACTCTTTTTATTGATCCCGGTTTCCCGGTACAGAAACAGCAGCACCATGTGCTCGGGTTTAAATACGAAACATTCGACGTTTATAATTACAGGGGAGAAAAATTGCGCGATAAACTGGAATCCTACTTGTCAAAAGGGAATATCTCCACCATTATTTATTCGAATCCAAACAATCCTTCCTGGATTTGTTTCACTATTGAAGAACTGAAGATCATCGGGGAAATGGCCAATAAATATGATGTGGTTGTGATGGAAGACCTGGCGTATTTTGCCATGGATTTCAGGAAGGATTATTCAAAACCCGGCCTGCCTCCTTTTCAACCGTCAGTAGCTAATTATACGGACAATTACATTTTGCTGATTTCCAGTTCAAAAGCATTCAGTTATGCCGGTCAGAGAATTGGCCTGATGGCTATTTCCGACAGTCTATTCGTGCGCAAGTTTCCCGACCTGAAAAGGTACTTCAGTTCAGATACATTTGGATATGCGATGATCTACGGTGCTGTATATTCCATCTCCTCCGGTACCTGTCATTCCGGGCAATATGCCTTACATGCAATGCTGAAGGCTGCAAACGACGGTGAATATGACTTTGTTGAGGACGTGAAGGAGTATGGCGAAAAAGCCAAAATCATGAAGAAAATGTTTACCGATAACGGTTTCAGGATTGTTTACGATACTGATATTGATCAGCCCATTGCCGACGGATTTTATTTTACATTCTCCTATCCGGGATTTACCGGTGTTCAGCTTTCAGAAGAATTGCTTTATTACGGAATCAGCGCTATTACCCTTGATATAACAGGCAGTGAGAGAAAGGAAGGCATGAGGGCCTGTGTTTCCCAGGTGAAAAGAACCCAGTTTGCCGATCTGGAATTACGCCTCAGAAAATTCTACGAAGATCATCCGGCCTGATGACAGGAATCAGGTATCAGGATCATATCTATTTTCCTAGTCCTTGTCTTAGTTTTAGTCTTGTCAGGAATTTGACCAGGACTAAAATTAGGACTAAGATTAAAACTTAGACAAAGACAAGGACAAAGACAATGTCTAAGACTATCAAAAAGGATGATGAAAATTGGATTGTTGTCAGACACTCATGGTTATTTGAGCCAGAGTATGCTTACTTTTTTTTCGGATTGCGATGAGATCTGGCATGCCGGTGATTTCGGTCATGCAGGTATTGCAGAGCAACTGTCAGAATTCCGGCCTTTAAAAGGAGTGTATGGCAATATTGACGGATCGGATATTCGCATAGAATTTCCGGAAAAACTGAGATTCAAGTGTGAAGAAACGGATGTGCTAATTTGTCATATTGGCGGGTATCCGGGAAACTACGACAGGAAAATCAGGCAGGAATTGATGGATAATCCACCGGATCTGTTCATCTGTGGCCATTCACACATTTTAAAAGTGATGTATGATAAAAAACTGGGTTTTCTGCATATAAACCCGGGTGCAGCCGGTAAATACGGATTTCATCATGTGTTAACATCCGTAAGGTTTGAAGTGGATGAGAAGAAAATCAGTAAGCTTGAAATACTTGAAATACAAAGAAAATAAGTTATAAGTTATAAGTTATAAGTCAAAAGTTAATTTACATATTCAGACTATAGACTTTCAATGATTTAGAAATTGTTTAGAATTTAAAATATTTCTGTTATATAATTCATATTCAACTTCTTTTGCTTGCCCAAAAGAACTTAGCGAAGCAGTCTCACGAACCCCGACCTGTCGGGGTGAGTAACCAAAAGGGCACCCCGAACGAGACGTTTCGACATTTCGTCAAGCTCAATGACCTCAAGCTCAACGCCCACTTCTTTTGGCAACCGGCCATTGAGCCTGTCGAAATGGCATGTTGTATTCCATCCCGGTTTACCGGGAGACGTCTAACGCACAGGGCTTTCATGGTCACATTTATGTAAAAAGGATATGGGAAAAGTCATTTATTTCAAATATTTTCATAATAAATTAGGTGTGAAGCTTAGAATAAAAAAATACATAACATCATCTGGAAATATTCAAAACAGTTTATAGAACAAATATTGTTTTACAAATTTCAACTTATTACTTAACACTCATAACTCATCACTTTATCCTGATACCTGATACCTGATACTAGATACCTGATCACTCATCACTATTTTACGGGTCTTTTATCAATCTTTTCAAGAATAACAGGTCTTTCTTTTCCCTGCATTTTAAGGTTTAGAAATCCATTCGCAAATCTGTATGAAAGCACTTTATCTCCCTTATTCGATTGGAGAGTCAATATTTTTTCAGTAATATTCAGTTTGTATGGCTGGTCTTGTTCCCTTATCTCACTTGGGTATCCCATGTCGTACCTGCCATCTGTCTTAAATTCAATCCAGAGTGATTTTTTTCCACCTTTCCAGATTCCGATGATATCTTTTGTATCGTCGCCTGTAAGTTTGAGGCTGCTCGTTTTATGATGGGTACAGGAAAACAGTACCATGATTAGAAAAGCAGGAAGAAGAAGACATTTTACACATGATTTCATAAAATCCTATATTAAACCGGATAATAATACAACGAGATATAGATAATGGCAAATGTAAAGATTGTCCAATTTATGTTTAAGCTCTATTTCATAAATTAATTAAAAATTAATTCTCTTTGTTGTTTTTATTATCGGATTCTTCTTCGATATTGAATTTTCTGATGAAATCCCTTCTTTTTCTGTCAGTTGCGGGAACGATGCTTAGGGGTGGTTCTCCCTTGATCTCATTCTTCCTGTTTTTAGGTTTGATATCCCTTAACGCCTGGTTGAATTTTTCGTCGGATGACAAGACTCCCAGTGTGTTCCGGCTGTAATTCAGAAAATACCACTTATCATAGCCAATTACGATATAAAGGGTAAACTCGTTTCCTGTCCGTTTGTTAGAGAACTCAATCTTACCGTCAACATTCCTGTCTACTTCATTTTTCATGATATTGCTGATACTCAGGCCTCCTTCTGAAACGTATGATTTTGTCCTGGGATTCCATTTCATATAAAGATTTGTGAACACAATTGTTTTATCAAGTTCATCCGGAAAACTCTGGTACTTACCATACAGGCTCAGTTCTTTGAGGGCTTTTTCGGCTTTTTCTTTTCCCATAAGAAATGTAAGTCCCTTGATATAAGTATCGCTCGAAAGATCGGCTGCATCCAGCCCGCCAGCCTGTGTAATGGCACCTGATAACATGCTGAGCAATTCCTTCGGGAAAAAGAAGTCCATGGTCATCATCAGGTTCATTTCCACGCTGTCTTTTACCAGATCATGAGAAATGCTTCCACTGCTGTTGATTTTTACCTGCCCTGTGTATACTCCCAGATTGATGGGCCCTTCGCCATAAGATTTACAGCTTTTCTTTCCCAGGCTCAGGAAATTGCCTGCAATGCCAGGGTTATCAAGCCTTTCCTTAGAAGCGACCTGGTACTCACCGGATGTTTTATCAAAAATAAGATAACCACCGGATGTAAGTACTTTATCATCGGTGCTTTTCTTCGGTTTATTCAGAAATGATGTGTAGATATGTGCCGAATCTTTGGTTATCTCAAACCCGGCAACTAGCTTGTCTTTATTAAGGTCAACCGGATTATCGGCAACCGGGATCATGATCTCTTCAGGATTTATCTCGGTTGAAAACTTTAACCAGTTATTTGCTATTTTACTGCAGGAATATGTCATTTTTACTGAACCCGTAAAGGTCAGAAACTCACGCGGGGCATTCAGTTTTACATTTCCACGGAAAATAAAATCAGGACTAAGCGTAAAATTAAGCGTATCAGACAACGATCCGGTTGCAATGGTGTTTAAGGAATCGTTAAGTCTGATACTTGTGAAATGAATCTTTTGTTTCAGTTTTAATTCGTCCACATAATCATAATCACCGGTGGCTTCATATTTCTTTTTACCGAAAATATTTACTTCCGAATTGTAAATGGTGTGGTATTTGGTGTCGTTATTGGCTACTATTTTAGCATTTTCAAGAGGCCGCATTATGGCTTTCTTTTCCACTATTACTATGCCATCTCCCGGTAAAACCGTGGCATCGCCCACAATAATTGTCCTGACGTTGTAAGCCGTTATCAGGTGTTCTTTGATCTTGTAATTTGCCAGTGATGCGACAAAACTTAGTGAATCCTGCGCTGGATGGGTGGAGACGAATTTTGAACCGTCTAATTCCAATCCTGCCAGCTCGGTCGGATCAGAGGGAATAGTCACCTCGTGGTTGGCATCTGCCAATGAACTGACACTCATATCAATTTCAGCCTTATCCATATACCAGTTAAATACATCCATCGAACAGATGTACTGATTCTGAGGAAATTCCACGAACTTTTCTTTATCATTCAATACAAACTTTCCTTTTCTGGTATTAAAATCCACATAAGACTGAACATTATCCGCCATAAAAGAAAAGTCACCCGTGGTTTCTTTCAGGTTGAACTTTGCACTGTCGGAAACAAATGTCATCGATTTATATCTGAATTCATCGGAACTCAGTTCAGCATTTTCAAATTCCATTTTTCCATTGCCACTCATGCCGGTCGGCGTCAGCTTTACAAAACCATGCAGTATGGCTTCTTTATCGTACATGGCAAGGGGTATCTCTTTCTTATGACAGATAAACTCATCCTCGTAGGGCATCCAGTGAATATGTACATTTTCACCTTCCACAGCAGGGTATTCAACTCCGGAGACCTTTTTTTCATTGGTGAATTTACTGGCATCACCATTGGTGGAATCTGGGTAAAAGATGAAATTGTCACAATTGGTCACTGAAGATAAATATCTGAGTTCACCGTTGCCATGCAGGCCCTTATTGCTCAGGTCAATGATGTTTTTATAAATTCCTTTATTACCATATGTATTGTAACCTTCGGGAGGAGTGGACCTGACAAAACCCAGTGACAGATCTTTCTGAACTTTCAGATTTTCGTCGAACGGCGGGAAAATTCCTGCCGAAGTAAAATTACCGGCAAACCTGAGTCCTTTGGTAGTAAAGGTATTCAGGCTGTCAATGGAGTAAGGAAAAATCATGAAATAAAACTTATCCCTTTTGTACACTCCTTTCTGAATTGACCGTTTGTCATAATAAACAAAGGAATTGCGCTTGCTGTTGAATATGGGATATTCAGGATGTTTTTTCAGGCTTGATTTGTTCAAGGGATCATCGATCAGCAGGTCGCCGGTAACATCTGTGATCACCGTTTTTACTTTTACCAGCAATTGCCTCGAAAGTTTATCATATTTATCGCTTTTCACCCAGATATTCAGAGAATCTATGTTATTCAGGTCAACTTTAAACATATTATAGCTGAAATCAAATTTTTTCCCGAAAAAATCGAATAAACCTGCCCTGACTTTACCGTCAAACTCAAAATCGCGGTTTTTCTTCAGCAGCAGGTTGCCATCGAGAGGATAAATCACCACGTTTTGTGAATCGCTCAAGTCTATACGGGGCACACCTTTGATTTTAAGATCGTAAGTAAGAAGACTGAATGAGGCGTTTACCAGTGTATCGACATTGGAAACAAAAGAGATAACATCATAATCTATTTTTCCGGCGCTGGCTTTCAAATAGTTGAATAACCTTGACCGGACTTTTACCAGGTCGTTATCTTCATCAAATGAAATAACTCCAAGGTAGCTCATTTGCATCAACTGTTGCCTTACTTCAGAGAATGGCATATTAAGGTAATCGCAGTATTCTTTTGCAGTGAATTCATCAGAGTGCATTTTTTTGGAAAACCGCGACAGCAATACGAAAGGATGCTCTTTATCCATCATTTGAAGTTCCCTGTATTTATCACCGCTGAAAAAATTCACCGATTCAAACACGGCTGGTTTCGTTTCTCCTCCCTTCAGCATCCCGAAATTCATTTTTGGATCGGTAATTTTCCATGTTACCAGTTCAAAATCCATATCCACCTGGTGATAAGTATTGAACCACGGGCTTTTTGACATACCTTCACCATTTCTGATCAGGTGAACTTCATTTTTTTCGGCATAGTATTTAAACAACAGACCGGGATGATAAATGGAGTCAGTATCAATTTTTATGCAAATGGCGGTGTTCGGTCCGACAATGAGATTCTTTTTGAAAATGAATGATTTGGAACTGGCTGTCATCACCTGTCTTCCTTTATATGAAATTTTCAGATAAGCATCTTCACCTTTCATGTTTTCTGAGATCAGCCTGGAACCATGGATAGAGAAACTACCCTCGAAATCAATGCCGGGATAAAGGTTTTTAATATTCATCCTTTTTTCATAGGATTTGAATCGTGGGTAGGAAATTTTATCTTCTTTCACCGCTGCAACTATCTTGTCTTCCAGCCTCCCTGCCATTGGTTGGTTTGAAAAATTCAGATTAGTGAGTTTAACCGAATCAGCCTGGTAGTTTGACTTATTCAACTGAATATTGTATTTACTTAAAGCAGCAAATACACTGTCGCGGCTTAAGCCCGATCTTTCCCAGTAGACCATGCCGGTCTTTCCTTTCCATGTTTTGGCAACAGGTAAAAAAATTCCTGATGTATTGAAAATCTTCAGACTATCGTCTTTTGAATGACACACCAGGTCAGTCTTTTCAAATTCGACTTTAAATACAGTATCGTTGAAGACGAATTTAAAATCCGGGTTACTGCAATTCCAGCGTATACCTGTCGATTGATTTAATGTATTTGTTTTAATGAGTTCGTTACAGGTGACCAGGAACAGATCAATCTTATTCAGCCTGGTAGGTTTATCATTCAGAAAGAAACTAAGTGCAGTCTGCCATACTGTATAATTATCGCCTTCCATCGGACTCTTCTTGATGGTCATCAGGCCATGCAGATAATCGGCGTAGTGAGGTTTGGCCAGCGCTTTTTTCTTTAACAGGGCATTACAGGTGGAAAAGATATTTTCTTTGTCCTCCTGCGAGAAACCAATGGTATTCCAGAAGTCCTGAAATTCATTAAAAATGGCTTTCCCATTTTCCTTATCACCGTTTTCCATAAAACCCTGTAATTCTGAAAGGAATTTCTGGTCTTCGGCTGTGAAACTCTTCAATGTCTGTGAAAAGAGGTGATTGCTGATGAGTATCAGTATTATTACCATGACAATCCTCCACATTTTAACAGAATTGCCGTAATTATTCTGGTTGTCCTGAGTGCAGATTGTCATATGTCTTAGGTAATTAGACTGTAGACTGTTAGTCTGTAGACTGTTAGGCATTTGAAAAAAATTAATTATTGAACCTAAATTACTGTTTTTCCTGATACCTGATACTAAAAAAGTCCTGCAACCCAAACTGGACAAGCCGGAACAAACAAGAAATCACAAATTTCAAAATACAAATAACAAATAAATATCAATCAACAAAAAAACAAATTCAAAGCAGTTTGTTTTGTATTTGACATTTTGATATTGTTCATTATTTGTTTTTTGTGATTTGTTTTTTGTTTTTTTTGTCAAACACATCAAAATTTCAGAAATCATTTACTAACAGTCTACAGTCTATCCACCTGAGTATTTTAGCTTTCAGGTTGCTTCCCTCTTCATTTTCAAGCAAACCCACTGGTTCTTTTCAGTGATATTTTCACAAATAAGATGATATATTGCAGCTTCCCGGCAGATAGTTTCGGTATCGGACTTGTATATACCGCTTAACAACAGGCGGCCACCGTGATTCAGGCTGTTAGAGTAATGTTTCATATCGGCAATGAGAATATTCAGGTTAATGTTTGCAAGGATAATATCAAACCTCTGATCTTTCAGCAAACTGCCGTCACCACAAAGAACGATGATGTCAGCAGTGTTATTTATGAACGTGTTTTCAATGCAGTTTTGGTAGGCCCATTCATCATTATCTATGGCCATTACAAAAGATGCACCCTTCATTTTTGCAAGAATGGCAAGCACTCCGGTACCGCAGCCCATATCAAGCACCGATTTTTTCATGACATCCATATTCAACAGACCATCAACCATCAGACGGGTTGTTTCATGATGGCCGGTGCCAAATGACATTTTGGGTTCAATCACAATATCATACTTAACATGTCCGGGCGACAAATGGAAATGGGCGCGGATTATACATTCATCATTGATGACAACGGGTTCGTAATTCTTTTCCCATTCTTCGTTCCAGTTTTTTTCAGGAATTTCAGTAATTATGTACTTGACAGAAATATCATTACCAAAAGTAATAGGAAGTTCAGGCTTTTGAGGATCAAAAGCATTCTTTTTAATATAAGCTGTGATCCCTTCATTTGTTTCTTCAAAAGACTCAAATTTCTGTTCAGCAAGGAATGCAGTAAGAATTTCCCTTGCTTCCTGTGAATCAGGGTGTATCGAACACTGAACGGAGAAATAATTCATTGTTTATAAGTTCATAAAGTTTATAAAGTTCATAAAGTTCATAAAGTTTATAAAGTTCATAAAGTGAAAGTCGCCATTCACCATTCACCACTCACCACTCACCATTCACCATTCACCATTCACCATTCACCATTCACCATTCACTCCGCCTCCGGCGGATCACCATTTACCAGTTTTCATCAGACGATCATACCCGCACCGACCGTCTCATTAGTTGCTTCGTCAATAAGGATAAGGCTTCCGGTAATCCTGTTTTTCCTGTAGGAGTCAAAGAATAAAGGCTTGGTGGTTCTGATATTGATTCGTGCAATATCATTCAGCCTGATGATCTTATCTTCAGTATCCCGGCTCAGATTATTGATATTTATCTTGTAGATCACCTCTTTAGTGATACATCTTACTTCATGAGTGGTGTGTTTTACAGTGTATTTACCCCCGAGCTGCATTGGTTTTTCATTAAGCCAGCAAACCATCATAGTTATATCCTGGTCGATTTTGGGTACATTATTTTCCCTGACAATCATATCACCCCGGCTGATATCAATATCGTCATCGAGGGTAATTGTGACCGACTGAGGTGTAAAGGCCATATCCAGTTCCTGGTCGAAATTGGTAATGGATTTGATCCTGGATGAAAAGCCGGATGGAAGTATTTTTACAATATCGCCAGGTTTGAATATTCCACTGGCGACCCTCCCTGTATAGCCCCTGAAATCATGATACTCATCGTTTTGGGGTCTGATAACATACTGCACCGGGAAGCGTCCGTCAATATGGTTGTAATCGCTGCCAATATGCAGGTATTCAAGCAGATACATTAATGTAGGTCCGCCAAACCAGTCGGTGTACAACGACCTTTTCACCACATTATCGCCATGCAGGGCGCTGATTGGCACATAATGAATATCCTGGATATCCATTTTGGCTGCTTCGGCGGAGAAATGATCTCTTATTTCCTCAAAGACATCTTCACTGAAATTTACCAGGTCCATTTTATTCACTGCAACAATTACATGTGGTATCTGCAGCAGGGATGCTATGAATGCATGCCTGAGGGTTTGTTCAATGACCCCGTTTCGTGCATCCACCAGTATAATAGCAGCATTAGCGGTTGATGCCCCGGTTACCATGTTCCGGGTGTATTGAATGTGGCCCGGCGTATCGGCAATGATGAATTTTCGCTTTGGTGTGGCAAAATAGCGGTATGCAACGTCAATAGTAATTCCCTGCTCACGTTCTGCCCGTAGTCCGTCAGTGAGTAAAGCCAGGTTGATCCGGTCATCTCCGCGCATTTCACTTGCACGTTGCAATGCTTCCATCTGATCGGCAAATATTGCTTTGCTGTCATATAATAATCTTCCTATCAGCGTACTTTTACCATCGTCAACACTGCCGGCAGTAGTAAAGCGCAAAAGTTCCATGTTCAGGTATCCTCGTTCTTTTGGCATATTTATGAAGTCGATCTGTTAATCAGTTATTTACAATATTCAATGATTTATTCTATTACTTTTGTCCGGTAAAAATAAAAAAACAAAACTAAGTTTCCTCGCTGCACTTCGTTTCGCTCGGAATGACAAGCATTTAAGAGATGGAAGAGTGGGGTTACCGGATGCGAAGTCTGCAATAACCCCACTCCCTAATAAATCAATAGTACAACTTGTCATTCTGAGCGAAGCGAAGAATCTCAAACATTTTAACCAGACAACAATGAAAACTTAAATAGATATTTCAGGCTGACAAATTCAATGCAAATCTAAAAATATCCCTCTTTTTTCCTGTCTTCCATGGCTGCTTCGGAGCGCTTATCATCTGCCCGGCTTCCACGCTCTGTAACCCTTGAGGCTGCAACTTCCAGAATTATTTCTTCGAGTGAATTTGCATGTGATTCTATGGCTCCGGTACATGTCATATCACCAATGGTACGGAAACGGATGGTTCTTTTCTCTGCGTTTTCAGTAGGTTTTAATGGCAGAAAATCAGATGCAGCCAGCATCATTCCTTCCCGTAAAAAAACCTTGCGTTCGTGGCTGAAGTAAAGACTTGGCATTTGAATATTTTCAAGCATAATGTACTGCCAGATGTCCATTTCAGTCCAGTTACTGATGGGAAATACCCTGAAATGTTCCCCTTTGTGTTTCTTACCATTAAAAATATTCCACAACTCGGGGCGCTGATTTTTGGGATCCCACTGGCCAAATTCATCCCTGTGAGAAAAGAATCTTTCTTTTGCCCGTGCTTTCTCTTCATCGCGGCGGCCTCCGCCGATTGCCGCATCAATCTTTAATTCTTCAAGAGCATCAAGCAAAGTGATGGTCTGTAACTTATTACGACTGGCATTAAATCCTTTTTCTTCAATTACTCTTCCATTGTTAATAGAATCCTGTACATACCTGACAATGAGCTTTGCTCCGATTGTATTTACCATATTGTCCCGATAAATCAGCGTTTCAGGAAAATTGTGGCCTGTGTCGATATGTAGCAATGGGAAAGGAATTTTAGCAGGGAAAAAAGCCTTACGCGACAGGTGAACCAGTACTATGGAATCCTTTCCTCCCGAGAATAGTAAAGCAGGATTCTCAAACTGTGCAGCTACTTCCCTTATCACAAAAATTGATTCAGATTCAAGCTCTCTCAGGTGATTAATATTGTACTGCTTCGTTAACATATAATAACATGAATAATCGAGATTGTAATGTTTTATTTAGAATGCCACAATGTCAAAAAATTTACCCAGACCATATTAACGGCCATATTATTTTATAATTGTAAACCAGCAATATGAGTTATGATCCACCTGAGGCGGAATGAATTATGAGTGATGAGTTATGAATTTTTACTTCCTGATTAATGGGATGATAAATTTAATAATTTTATTAACGGACTGATCAACAGTAAGTATGTCAGTTTTGATTTCAATGGCAGGATACATAGGCGGTTCAAAAGGAGCCTGAATACCCGTAAGATCATTAATCTTTCCATCCCTGGCTCTTTTATATAAGCCTTTTACATCCCTTTGTTCACATATTTCAACAGGTGCATTTACATATATTTCTATGAAATCATCATCACCGATAATCTTTCGTGCCAGATCCCTGATAACTTTGGTAGGACTCACGAAACAGTTAATGGTGATTATACCGCAATTCACGAACAGCTTTGAAATTTCAGCAATCCTGCGTATGTTTTCCAGCCGTTCTTCCGGAGAAAAACCAAGGTCGTTATTTATCCCGGTTCTGACATTATCACCATCGAGTACTTGTGTTACAAAACCCCTGTTGTGAAGTTCTTTTTCAAGTTCTATGGCAATGCTTGATTTTCCTGAACCTGACAACCCGGTCATCCATAATACTTTTGAATGTTGCTTCAGAAGATATTCCTTATCTGCACGAAATAGCAGGCGGTCAAATACAGGGTGCAAATTTGCATTGTCAGAATTCATACTTTTATTTTTTCAAAAATACAGAAAGTTCAGAAAGTTTATAAAGTTTGTAAAGTTCATAAAGTTCATAAAGTCTGTAAAGTTTGTAAAGTTCATAAAGTCGATACAACGGAATGAGGCGTTAACTATAAAGAAGGGAAGAAATAAAAAAGCCTCCCTTTTGAAAGAGAGGCCTGGTAAATATAAGGTTTGATCATACTTTTATTCAATCAGACTGACAGCTCCTGATTTTTGGTAAGTTTTACCTGAAACATCTTTATAAATTACAACCCAGGGGTATGTTCCTGATTTGGCATAATCACCGTTATTCAATCTGCCATCCCAGGAATGATTTATGTCATACGTTTCAAAAGCAATTCCACCCCAGCGATCATAAACTATCAGGTGGTAATTTTGCGGATCAATGTTAAATCCAACAGGTCTGAAACTTGTATTTTCTGAGTGATCGCTCTTAGGATTAAATGCATTAGGCGCCCAGAAAGTATTTTCAGGGGTGATTTGTATATAACTAAGCATGGTATCAGTACATCCTGCGCTGTTCTGAACTATCAGTTGTACAGGAAATGTACCGGTATCTCCATATACATGTTGAACGTCAGTTAGGTATGAACTAGTACCATCGCCTAATGACCAGGTATCCGAAACAAAATCCGGTGTGGTATTATGGAAATAAATGGTTGGGTTAAATATGCTTGCGGCAGTCGGTTCTGCAACAAAACCGGCAGTCGGAGAAGGTTTAATTTCAATAAAATCGTTGTAGATTACAGTACTATAACATCCAAAAGTGGATTTGGTAGTAATAATAACATCAAATATACCGGGATTATTATAGGTATAAACAGGTTTGCGTGCTACTGAATATCCGTCTCCTCCAACATCTTCAAAAGTCCAGTTATATAACTGCCCATTATAAGGTGTAGGGTCAATAAATGTGACCGATACAGGTGCACAGCCGGATGTCGGTAAAGCTTGCAGGTCTGTTCCGGGTGCATTCAAAACGTGAATGATAATGCTGGAAGAACCGGAAGGTGAACCACAGGTGTCTTTTCCCGTTAATGTATAAGTGGTGGTAACATTCGGATGAACATAAAAGGGCAGGTTGACCATTGAATCATTATAAAAACAGTTATAAGGGCCACCATTTCCACCGCCAAAATTTGCCATAATAGCGGTTGAATCTCCTGCACATATTGAATCAACATTAGTTGAAAGATAAATATCCACATGAGGGAAAATATTCACTGTTACATCAGCTAAAATACTCAGGCAGCCATTATGATCCACAACATGAACAGTATATGTGGAGGTATTGGTGGGCGATACCTGGATTGACTGTGCGGTTTGATTATTGCTCCATACGAAAGAATAAGGAGTAGTACCGCCTGTTGCATTGGCTGATAAAGTAGCTGTCTGGGTCAGGCACATGGTTGTATCCTGAGAACTGCTGATCACTATGGAATCAGGTTGTGCTACTGTTAAGGGAACTACAATAACGCAATTATGTGAGTCTGTCACCGTACAGGCATAATATCCTGAATATAGAAGATTTATGGACGAAGAAGTAGCTCCTGTCGACCATAAATAGTCATAGGGTTGCGTTCCCCCGCCGATCTGAACTGAGGCTGATCCGTTATGTCCGGCATAACAGGTAACATTGCTGACATTAAAAGAGCTGGACAACTGCAATTGTCCAACTACAGTGACCCCGGTTGCTACACAACCATTTGCATCAATTACCTGTATGTTGTAATTACCTCCCTGTAAACCGGTGAAAATATAATTGTTCTGCGCGATGGTTGGTTGTTGTGGTGAGAAGCTGCAGAAATAGGTATAATCAGGTGTGCCGTTTGTGACATGTACATGTATGGAACCATCGGGTGCACCCGGGCAAGTGGCAGAAACAGGGCTGAGACTGATTGTCATTTGTGGCAGAGTGTTAACGATGTAAGTATTCATAACAGTGCAACCGTAATTATCGGTAACAGTTACAAGATAGGAACCTGCATCAAGACCGGTAAACTGGAAACTGTCATTGTTGGTGTAACCTGAAACGGGGCCGCAATTAAAGAAATACGTAGGTGTTCCGTTAGTAATCCCAACGGTCAGAGTTCCATTATTGGCCGAGGCACAGGCCTCAGGAGTAGAAGAAATGCTGTCCAGAGCCATTTGTGCATTTTGGGTAATAATAAAAGTGGTATCCAGGGAATATGCACCGCTGAACATTGACACAGTTACAGAATATGTTCCTGCTGCCAGATTGCTGATGGTACTTGAGGTGGCGGTTGAGCCAGCCAATACTGTTCCGTTTGACCATGAATATGTGTAAGGCGGAACGCCATTGTAAATATAAACAGTGGCGGAACCTGTGCTGGCGCCATAGCAATCAACATTAGTTGTTGTACCCTCAAGATGTCCGCATGGATTAACCGTTACAACCACATCATCAGTAAGCGTTGTGCAAACCGTCAGTTTGGCACGGTATGTTGTGGTAACAGTTGGTGTAACAGTGATCGAATTACCCGTTCCTATAGGTGTAGTGGTATTTGGTAATGCATACCAGGTAACACTGTTTGTGATCAGCGGACCATTTGGCTGGAATTCTACAGTATTATTATCGGCGGTCCATTGTGTACCATTACGACCGGGAACCGGCGTTGCCTGGGTACCGTTTAAATTTTGCAATCCTTCAGTGCCATTTCCACTGTTCCATCCGGGACAAACAGTTACATGAACCAGGTAGTTGTCAATAATATTAGAAGTTTCATGGAGTACCATCTGAAATGTAGCATAAACAGAGGTGCATGAATACATGGGTACATTCTGGTAAGTCACAATCAGTTTCCTGTTAGGGGCAGTGCCTGTGGTGGTGTACCTTACGTAATTTCCCGGTGATGGTCCTACAGCCGGGTACCAGTCTTTCCATGGTCCCATAATACAATCATGGGGCGCTGATGTAGTAGCATTTGGTATGGATGTATTTGGCCAGGGATCATATCCGGTACCTCCCGGGTTTCCCGGTGCACCGTTAAATCCAATCCAACCATTGGAACCAAGGAAGAAATTAGTATAGGAATTTCCATAAAAACAAAAAGTAAATCCTATCGGGAAAGGCCCATAACATTGGTCGTCAATGGAAATACCGGCATTTGTTCCGGTATATGGCTCCGGTGTAAAGGGGATGGGATAACTAATCACGTAGCTGGTGGTCTGATGAAAGGTGAATGAAGGCACCTGTGCATTCAGAGTCGCCGATGTACCAAGGCAAATAGTGGTATCAGCCCCGGCACTTAACGTGATCTGGGAATATGAATAATACTGACTAATTACCAGAATTAGAAAGATTAATGTTCGTTTACACATGTGAATAGGTTTTAATTATTTCAGATTCAGAAAATCATTGATTGCATATTCGTCAGTACCGCATATGATTTTTAAGATTCCCATCCCGCCCAGCATTTTCATTAAAAATGAACTGTCAGCCGGTTGCAGAAAAGTCATTTTGCAATCGTACTTACCTTCGGCATTATTCTCTTCATCAATAATCATGGTGAAGATAGACTGAAAGTTTTTAATACTTTCTTTAACAGCTGCCAATTGTTTCTGGTCAGCCAGTAACTGGAAATTACTCACGCTTTTTCCATTCTCAACGGTGATCACATTTTTTGTCTGAAAAAATGCTTTCATTTCTCCCCTCTGCTGGGAAAATGACTGGCCTGATAAAGCCAGAAATAATACTATCAACGGAAATAATCTGATGTTTTTCATTTTTATATTAGGTTTTATGATTAATCAATAATTGTTACAGTTCCTGATTTTTGCTTATTCTTACCATTCATGTCTTTATAAATGACCACCCAGTTATAGGAACCACCGGGTGCATATGCACCGCTGGATACTTTCCCGTTCCAACCGTGAATCATGTCATAAGTTTCATAAAGCTTTCCACCCCAGCGGTCATAAATGATTAGATGGTAACTGTCAGGTTCGATTCCATTTCCAAGTATGCGGAATAATGTGTTTTCGCCGGTTTTGCTGCGTGGATCAAAAGCGTTAGGCGCCCAGAATGTGTTTTCGTCAGTGACATACACAACCTGAGTGAGGGTATCCCGGCAACCTTCCGCATTCATCACTATTAAGCTGACATTGTATGTGCCTGTATCGGTAAATACGTGTTGAATATTCGTCTGATCAGAATTTGTACCATCGCCAAAAAGCCAGTTGCTGTTAATAATATTCTGGCTCATGTTTTCGAAAAAGATTACAGGATCAACAATGCTTGTCACCTGCGGAGTAGGAATAAAATCTGCAACTGGTTTAGGGTTGACAGTGATCATATTTTCAAAAATAACAGTGCTGATACAACCAAAAGTGGACTGGGTAGTCAGAATTACGGTGAAAACACCAATATCAGAATATGTATGAGTGGGATGACGTGCCACCGAATAACCATTGTCACTGTTATCGCCGAAATTCCAGAAATAGGTCTGGCCCTGGTCAGGGCTGGGATCTGTGAAGGTCACTGTAACCGGTACACAGCCATTATTAATATTTGCAGTGACATTACTGCCCGGAGCATTCATAACATGAATGGTGATATTTGCTGTACCTGAAGGCGAGCCACAGTCATCATAAGAAACAATGGTATAAGTAGTGGTTACGTCAGGTGTTACAATAAAAGGTGAAGGAACAATGGAATCACCCAGGTGGTTGGTATACGGGCCTCCGTTACCTCCTGAGTTGTTGATATAAATCTCGGTTATATCTCCTGCACAGATTGAGTCAACAAAGGTGTACATGTAAGTTTCCACTGCAGGAAACAGAACGACTGTCACATCGGTAGTAACACTTCTGCAACCATGTGAATCCTCCGTGTATACTGTATAAGTTGTTGTCTGAGTTGGAGAAACATTTATTGATTGGGTACTTAATGCACCGTCCCAGAAATAGGTATATCCGGGTGTTCCACCGAATCCCTGTGCTGTCAGGGTTGCGGTCTGGGTAAGGCACATCAGTGTATCCTGTGAAGAGGTGATAGTCACTGAGTCAGGCTGTGTAACTGTAATGGGAACAACCTCGACGCAACTATGACCATCCACAACTGTACAAGAATAATAGCCTGCTGATAATCCTGTCACACTGTTTGAACCTGTGGCTCCTGTTGACCAGGAATAATTGATTGGAGGGGTAGCGCCTGTTACTGTGATAGTTGCATGACCGTCATTATCTCCATAGCATTGCAATGGCGGAACATTTGACGATGTAAGTATCTGTTGTTCGCCAACATAGTACAAGCCTGAAGCGTGACAACCGTTAGCATCTGTTACATTGATAGTATAATTTCCACCGTACATATTCGGGAATGTATAGGAACTGTTAGCTACCGTTACTGGTATCGGAACGTTGGTACAGGAATAGGTAAAAGGTGAAACGCCATTTGTCACATGAACCGTCAGAGAACCATCTGATGCACCCGGGCAGGTGGTTGAATCGGATGAAAAGCTAAGCTGAATGGCAGGTGGTTGAGTCAGTGTGAAAGATGAACTTGCCAGACATCCGAATACATCCGTCACTGAAACTAAATAATTACCAGCACATAAGTTGGTGGCATTACCTGAAGAGGGTGTACCGGTACCGGCAGGTAACCAGGCAAAGGTAAATGGCGGGAACCCTTGTCCGGCGGTGGGCATAACTATTACGCTTCCCTGACATATATTGTAACATATCAGGTTAGTTGGTGTAACCATGAGTGTTGACATGTTTGATACCGTTACCGTAACATTGGCTACATTCATCTGGCCGCAATCGTCAGTAACAGTGACAGAATATATGTTAACTGCTCCAACTGTTGGTGACACGGTAATAGTTGAAGCAAAGGAATTGGTATTCCAGTGGTAATGTGTTATGGCAGGAGGAGTGTTGGAATATGCGTGAAGGGTAACCGGTACAGGATTGGTGCTGCAGATCAGTGTGTCGGGTTCTGTAATACCGGCATTCATGGTTACGTTGTCATGTATCCAGATTGTATCCCTGGTACTGCCAATAGTACAGGGACATCCGTTTAAAAGCGTAACAATAAAATATTCGGTACCTTCGGTGATATTATCCATTAAGGTAGAAAAGAAAATAGTATCGGAAACTTGTCCGACTGGTATGGTAAGTGAAGTGGGGAATGTGGAATAGTCAACCCCGTTGGTTGCTGTGCCTGATAAATTCAGCAGGATAGGAATAGGTACAGAAGTATTGGTTGGGTCTGTCCTTATGAAGACGTAATATCCATCGCAGCCTTCATAATAATTGTGGTTATCTCCGACAGGATTATACGGATTCATCTGTACCACGTCCCCTGAAATGAAACTGCCCCCCTGAAGAAATACGACGCTGTCATATACACTGTCGCCTGCATCAGCTATTGCAAGTTTAATGTGGTAGTTACCGCATTGTGTAACTTTTTTATGTGCATTCAATGCTACGGTACGTCCGTCATAAACGATCACGTTACCGGTGCATGTAACATAGTATTGTGAATTGGTAACCGGGCTTATATTATTAATACTCACCGGTGTACTTACCGTACCGGGGACGATGGCAATATTTACATTGGTATAACTGCCCCCTAAAGGATTGGGTCCGGTGAGGAAAAAGGCGAATACATCATTATATGCTGATCCTACCCATTCAGGGTATTCTTCTGATGCAAAAACATATTGGAAATTCATGACAGTATCTGCCGGAATGAAGTCAAATTCAAGTACTGCAGCATCATAGGTCGTACTTGTCGTTTGCGTGTTAAGCAGTGGATAACCCGATGTGCCATTGCTTGTAGAGGCAAAGTAACTGGGGACACCCGGCGCCTGTGATACATTTCCCGACCCCATGATAATCCCATAAGAAAAGGGAAACTGGCTTGCCGGACCTGTATAATGAAAATATCCCCTTGCCTGAGGACTGCCGGTATACACAACGTTAGATGCCTGTAAACAACCTGTTATCAGTATATTAAGTACAAGCTGCTGGGGTGTGTAATTAGGGTTGTTTATGGTCATCAGCGATTGGGAAAAAGCCATGTGAGTGACTAAAACCAGAACCGTAAGAATTGTTATTATTTTTTTCATAGACTGAATTTTATAATCTTTTCTAATTGATAATGGTAACTGTGCCTGTATCCCTGTGCTCAACACCATTCAGGTCTTTATAAATAACTATCCAGGGATAAACGCTTCCTGCCTCAACCGTTTTGCCGTTGATTATACCATCCCAGGGATGATTTACGTCAAAAGTCTCATAAACCTTGCCTCCCCATCGGTCATAAATAATGAAGTGGAAGTTATCGGGATCGAAACCATAACCGATAGGCATAAATGTTCTGTTCTGTAATATGGTACTGTTTGGGTTAAAAGCATTGGGAGCATAATAGGAATATGAATCATGGATGGTCACCTGGGAATAGGCAGTATCCAGACAGTGATACGCATTTTCCGTGATCAGACGGACAATGTATGTACCGATTGCCGGATAGGAATGTTCGGGGCTGACAGAGTTGGAAACCTGGCTGTTGTCACCGAATGACCAGGTATTGATGAAAGAATCATCAGAGTAATTGTCAAAGAATATGATAGGATTTAAAATGCTGGATGATGAAGGGTCGGGAATAAAACGTGCAACCGGGTTACTATGCACAGTGATCATTTGCGGAATAGTATATGAATTGGTGCATCCCACTGAATTTGTGAGCATAAGAGTAATATCATATACTCCTTCGTTCATAAAAACATGAGTCGGGTTTTCTGTGGTGGAAAGCAGGGTATTTGATCCGTCACCGAAGTTCCATTTGTATGTGCTGCCGGTCAGACTACTCAGGTCCTGGAAACTAACCGACAATGGTTTGCAACCTTCCGTGATATCTGAAGTAAAAAATACATCAGGCGGATTAAATACGAAAATGGTGATAGATGCCGTACCTTCTGGTGATCCGCAGAAATCCTGCACAATTATCTCATAAGTAGTGGTATGGGTAGGACTTATATAAAACGGGGGAGCAATAATTGTTGTACTTGCTCCGTCGTTAAGGAAACAATTGTACGGACCTCCCGTCCCGCCTGAAATGGCTGCAAGCAACTCTGTGCTTTCTCCTTTGCAGATTGAATCCCGTAAAGTGGTAAGATGTGCGTTGATGGGAGGGTATATATGAACGGTAACAGAGTCGGGTGCAGAAATGCAACCATTGATATCGGTACAGGTAACATAATAGGTTGTGGTGAGTGCGGGCGATACCGTCATACTTGGCCCCGATTGTCCGTTATTCCAGTCGAAGGAATAAGCTGATGTACCGCCAGTAGCCGTTACCGAAACAGCGGCATTCTGATGCAAACACATATAAACATCAGGGGATGTGTGAATGATCAGGCTGTCGGGCTCATGAACATATATCGATGTAGTTGTCTTGCAAAGATTTGCATCGGTGATGGTCACCAGGTAATAACCTCCGTGAATATCTGTTATGGTTGTAGCTGTTGATCCGGTTGACCAATGATAGGTATAAGGCGTTGTTCCCCCGAATCCCTGAATGGTGGCCGATCCGTCAATACCATCAAAGCATGTCACATCTGTTGATCCATAACTGAAGAATAACGAATCAGGCTGGTCAATCATAAAGTTGATGAACTTAAAACATCCGACATGGTCGGTCACGGTCACCGTGTAGTTTCCGAAAGCTAGGGAATTGGTATATCCGGTGGTGGATGGACCTGCATTGGCCGGTGTCCACGTATAGGTATATGGTGAGAAACCGCCAACGGGAGTAACATTGACACTCCCGTGATGCCCGCCAAAGCATAAATTATCAGTTGTGGTAATATTCAACCCTGATATATTGGAAACTGTAATGGATACATGATCAGTTACAACCTGTCCGCACTTATCGGTTATTGTTACATAGTAGGTGGTTGTTGCTCCGCTCGCAGGGTTTACGTATAGGCTGGTGTTATGAGATCCTGAATTCCAGGTAAATGTGTAAAAATTAACATCCATCTGCGGCGGAACGAAGGTATGAAGGTTAATAAACACCTGGTCGGAAGAACAATAGGTAGTGTCATTCTCCACTATACCGGCATCAAGCGTCCAGTTATCCAATATCCAGATGGTATCGTTGATTGGGGAATAATTGCAGGCACAGGCTCCATTCAGAGAGAAAATGATATATTTATTTACGTCGGCAACATTATTCATAAAGGCTGAATAATATACGGTATCGGTATAATGTCCTGCCGGGATAACAACAGTGGTAGGGAACTGTGAGTAATCAACCCCGTTGACGGCGGTTCCGCCAATCAGCAGGTTGATGGTATAAGCTGTCGGCAGGGTGGTGCTGTCAGGCCTCGTAAAAACTACGTAATCCGTGCAGCCTTCATATATGATTGAATCCGGGATGGTTTGATTAACAGCATAATTATGCAATTTAGGAATAGCGGCCTGTGCAAAACTGTTGGATTTTATCAGGACTCCTGAATCCCAGGCATCGTCTTGAGCATCAGCAATAGCAAGTTTGATGTGGTAAGTGGAACAGGGAGTCACGGTAACGCTGGCAGTAAGCGCAGTGGTATAACCGTCGTACTGGAGTATCTCATTATTGGGGGCTGAACCGTCACCGTTATCAATATAATATGCCGGGTAGTTGGTACTATTCAGGTTATTAATGGAAACCGGGATATTGGTAGTCGGAATAAGCGCGATATTATAATTTGCATAATTGCCGCCCGAAGGATTTGGACCACTGATAAAAAAACCAAACACATCGTTTATCTGGCCTACATACTCAGGGTACTCTTCTGATCCGAAAATATACTGAAATGCCAGGTTCGGTAACGAGGGAACAAAATCGAATTCAAGCACGCAGGCATCTTCAGTTGTCTGAGGGGCAATGATCGTGTTAAGCAAAGAATCTCCCGGAAGGCCAAACTGACCACCAGCCGCTGTCGGTCCGCCTCCGGCATCATTATTTGGCCCGGCAGCATGTGTAGCCTGCCCGGTGCTCATAATTACACCCTGGAAAAATGGCAGACTGCTCTGAGAGGCATCAAAGTCGCCTATGGCCTGCCTGCTGCCGGTATAATGAATATTTGATACATTCACACAGCCCGTTACCAAGACATCTTTTACCAGTTGCTCAATGGATAAATTGGTGGTATCAACAGTAAATACCTGGGCAAAACTGCCCAGGCCGATTATCATAAAAGATGATAAGATGATTATTTTGAGTTTCATTCTGAATAATGATTATAACTTACAAATATTACTTTGATTAATAATACAGGGTCACTGAACCTGTCTTCTGGAATTTATTTCCTTCCATATCTTCGTAATTGATAATCCAGGTGTACACATCGGTTTTACCGATGGATCCGTTTCTGATCTTTCCGTTCCAACCTTTGTAATAGTCGGTGGTTTCAAAAACCCTTTCACCCCAGCGGTCATAGATAATCATGCTGAATTTATCGGGATTGATCAATCTTCCGGTAGGCCTGAATATCCTGTTTTCAGCGAGAGGGCTGTAAGGGTCAAATGCATTGGGGAAATAAAATGTTTCCTGGTCAACCACTTCTATAACATAATAGGAAGTATCGCGGCAACCTCTGTCTGATTCACTTATGAGTGATACCAGGTATTTTCCCAGTCCGGGATAGATATGTGGCATAGGATTGGTAACTATTACGGAATCGCCATCGCCGAAGGACCAGTAGGAAAGCAATGCCCCTTCCGACAGATTATCAAAAGTGATCTTTGGCTCCATAATAGAGACTATTTCGGGAGTTGCCTGAATCATGGATTTTGGTTGAGGGTACACATTTACCATGTTTGGTTGTGTGAAGGTTCTCTTGCAGCCTAATGGTGAAGTAACTGTCAGGGTAATATCATATGTGCCGGCATCTTTAAAAACATGGGCCGGGCTTTTCAGTATTGAATAATTGAAGAAACCTGCATCATGGAAATCCCAATAGTATGTCTGTCCCTGGTCTGGTGTTTCTTCAAGAAAGTTCACATTGAGCGGCTGGCAACCGGATACAATATCAGCAGTGAAGTTGATCAGAGGTGCATCGAGCACGGTAATGTTAACGGTATCCTGTACCTGCGGGGTTCCGCAACCATCACTTCCGATGATGATATACTTCCTCGAAGCATTCGGGTTAACTTCAATTGGCGGTACTATCATCGGGCCATTGTATATTTCATAAAAATATGGTCCTCCATTGCCACCTGACATAGTGGCGCTGATGACCACTGTGTCGCCGACACAAGCAGCTGCCTTGATACTCAGTGCAGGGTTGACAAAAACGGATACACAACGGTCATTGCTTATACAATGATTCCCATCAGTAACATGAACACAGTACTCAATATCCTGGGTAGGGTTCACAGTGATATCGCCTAACTGAAATCCGCCGGGATTCCAGAAGTAAGTATAGGGCGGTGTTCCTCCCATGACGGCTGAAACAATATTTGCCGATTGGCCGAGACATATTGTTTGATCTTCAGAGGTATATATCAGAACGGGATCAGGCTGATCGAAGACATATGAACTGCTTACCTGGCAACCGTGAGCATCAGTAACTACAACAGAATAGGTGCCTGCACCCAGGTTGGTGACGCCCTGTGAATTTGCTCCGTTTGACCATTGGTAAACATAAGGCAGGGTTCCTCCTGTGACTGTTATGGAGGCAAAACCCGTTTGATCCCCGTAGCATGACAGCGAATTATTATTTGTATTGAACGATAGTGACAACTGGCTCACCGCTACCATGCCGGTAACAAGACAGCCGTATGTATCCGTGACTGTCAGGCTATAGCCTCCTGCAGCCAGTCCTGTGAATGTATAATTGGTTGCGCTCTGTGGTTGTGATGGAGGTTGTGTTGAGATGTAATAAATATATGGAGAAACACCATTGGTAACCAACAGGGTAGCCGATCCGTCGGAAGCGCCGGGACAAGTTTCCGGTAAGGAGGAAGACTGAAGAAACAATTGAGGGCGCTGGGTTATCTGAATGCTTTCATACAGATCATAAGCGCCGTTCAGGGTCGAAACGGTGACCATATAAATACCTGCAGCAAGGTTAGGTGCAGTACACACTGAATCTAAGGAATTAGTAACAGTATATCCGTTCGACCATATATAAGTATAAGGGGCAATTCCGTTAGAGATGGTCACTGTGGCTGTACCGGTGCTGTAACCGAAACAGTTGACGTTGGTGCCTGTAATACTTAGCACTCCGCAGGGTTGTATTGTAAGATCAAGGCTGTCCGATATGATTGTGCTGCAAACTGAAACCTTGGCAGCATAAGTCGTAGTACCCGGTGTAGTGGTATTGCTTATCAGAAGAGTGGTTCCGGTTCCAACCTGTGTGCCATTGGCATACCATGCGATATTGGAAACTGCCGGAGGGCCGGAAGGTATCCAGCGGTCGGTTTCGTTCTGGGCAGTCCAGTTTGTTCCGTTCCTGCCGGTTACAGGATACGCCACGGTTCCTGCTGCATTCTGAATAGCTTGTGTTCCGTTACCGCTGTTCCAGCCCGGGCATACGGTTATGTTTACTAAATTATCTTCAATGATGTTGGTGGTTTCATATAAAACAATCTGGAACTTAGAATATAAAGTGGTGCAGGAAAACATGGGTATATTGTTATAACTTACCACGAATTTACGGTTTGGGGCTGCTCCCACAGTCTGGTAAAAAATATAGTTACCCGGGCTGGACCCTACTGTGGGATACCAGTCTTTCCATGGACCCATCACGCAGTTATGGGGTGCACTTGTAGTTGCATTGGGAACCGGTGTGTTTGGCCATGGGTCATAACCAGTGCCTCCTGTACCTGGTGCGCCGCTGAAGCCAATCCAACCGTTGGAACCTATATAAACCTGGCTATAGGTACTGTCAAAAAAGCAAAAGTTAAAACCGAGAGGGTAAGGACCATAAACCTCATCGTCAATGTTAATATTGGCATTTGTTCCACCATACGAAAAACTATTATTCAGAGGTAGTCCTGTCTGAATTGTGTATGCTGTGGTGGTGTTGATTATAGTATCCGACAATGTTGCTGTCAGCAATGCCGACGTACCCAGGCAGATCGTGGTGTCATTGCTTACAGTGAGGGTCAATTGTGAAAATGACACTTTAACGAACACGAGGATAAAAACCAGTAATACTATTAACTTGTTCATTATTAATGATTTTATGTTATTTTTCTTAAAATTCATTTGATAGATTCTTGTTTTATTACGCTTTGTAAATTCTGATATTAGCTTCATTAATTGTCAATTCTTACTCCTTTTACCTATCAATTTACCCATAGACGATCCTTTGAAAAAATGGTTGTTTCTTTTGTACCTTCAAAAGTCATTATTTTGTAAATTTATTATTTATTATCTATTCAGGTTGTTTAGACAATAGACTGTCAGGCTTTTAGGAAAATAGAATTCAATCACAGGAATGAACCTTCCGACTTCGTCGGGATGGTTCGACTTAAAATTTTCAGTTCACTTTGTTCCAGAAAATTTAATTTCACGAATTAATATTCCTGTTTTCACCTTTTGTCCTGTTACTTGATATGTATTCCTATAGCTTACAGTCTAAAAGCCTACAGCCTAATGGCCTGAGTAGTTACCATTTTCAAATTTGCGCATTTTCAAATTTTCAAATTAATTTAGTTTACCTTATCCTGTCATAAGACTTAACTAATTTTTCATCACCCTGTATTCTCCTGTATGCAAGGGAATTCAGCAGCATATTAATAAATGGTATCGCTATAATATGGCGGAAATGAATCTGATGAAAAGCAATACCATCAATCCGCGAAATAAATAATGTCCCTGTAATAATCAGGATGACAGGCAGGATGATATTAACAAGGCATAGCGTCATTTGCCAGCGGCGCTTTTTATAAAGAAATATTGAAACAATCGCAATAACGGCCATCAGGGGGATCAGGAAACTAACCTGAATGGCCGATTGCACAAATACCCATTTCCCATCCTGTAAAGCTTTTATACCTGAAGCGCCAAATGAAAATATTGCTCCGTCCTTTGTGGTATATTCCAATACAGGGAAAAAGAACAATAAGGCAGTCAATACAAAAACTGTAAGTAAATAAATTGATTGAACACGCTGGATCATAAAAATACATTTTGGCAAATGTACGAATTTTTCAGGTTATTCAATGATAGCCAATAGGCACTAGGCACTAGGCACTAGGCACTAGGCACTAGGCATTAGGTCTGCTATAGTCGTCCTAAATGTTAAATGGAACCATTATTTCATATCCATAATTCATAATTCATAACTCATAACTCATAGCTCATAAATCATAAAAGCCTTCAGCTTAATTGTCTGATAATCTAAAATCCTATTGCCTAATGCCTAGTGCCTAGTGCCTATTCGTTGAACTCATGCCCGACAACCTGCATGAAAGCCTGGCCGGTAAGGATGTCTTCATTACTCATTCCGTTTTGCAATTTGCATTTCCCGGAAGTATTATCAAAGATCATCAGTCCATTACTCCTGATAAAACCAAAACCATTATTGAAACAATAAAATGCACATGGATACGGATCATTACTAAGCAGGTCTTTGCTGAACATGAAATCATCATGCTTAACACCAAGCTGGTCAAGAACCGTAAGCGGGATATCTGTTTGTGAACCGACCGTACTGATAATGGTATCATGTACTGCCAACGCTCCGCCCAGCCATAACATCGGAATATGGAATTTCCTGTCGGCATAGTAAAGTGTATTTCCCGGCAAACGATGACCATGGTCGGCAACCAAAATAATCAGTGTATTGTTCCACCAGGCTTGTTTTTTTGCATTTTCAATGAAATTTCCCAAACATTGATCTGTATAACATGCTGCATTCAGAAATTTACTCTCTTCATCCTCGCCGGGAATTACTGTTTTTACAGGTACATCAAAAGGTTCATGGCTGCTGAGGGTAAACATTGCATCGAAAAATGGTTCTTTAGCTGCATTCATCTCTTTAAGAACCCTGTCGAACAAATACTGGTCATGTACACCCCACTTCGAATTATAATAAACCGGGTTGAAGTCTTTTTTACTCACTATTTTATCGAATCCCCCATTCACAAAGAAAGAATTCATATTGGCGAAATTTATCTCTCCTCCATAATAAAATGCTGTGTTATAGCCATCCTTTTCCAGTTCCCTGCTGAGGAAAGGCAATCTTTGTGTTTTTTCCGGGAAATTGATTATGGAAGTGGCCGGCTGTGCCGGGAAACCGCTCAGGATGGCAACAATTCCCTTGTCACTTCGATCGCCGCTGGCGTAAAAATTGCTGAATAATATACCTTCTTTTGACAGACGGTTGAAATTCGGTGTAATATCGCTGCGTCCGCCCAGTGAACCGATAATATTATACGTAAAACTTTCAAGTAATATGATGACAATATTCGGCCTCGATGTCTTCAGTACCTTGTCTGTCTTGTATTTGTCCGTATGTATCAGCCTGAGCATTTCCTCCGCCTTGCTTTCCTCCATGTAATGATATTCAGGCTGTTTTTTTATTTCTGTGAGTGAGTAAATTACATTAAATATTACATTGACTGCTGCCTGGTTTGGATAATTGTCTTTATGAAAATACACCATACCTGTATTTACCGTTGCCAGGCTGAAACTGCCACGAATGGGAATGAACAAAAGGCAAGTGAGCATAATAAATACCAGGCTTCTTTTCCAGTTGCCCTCCGGTAGTTTTAATATTATTTTCCCGGTGATCCGGGTAAAAATGAACGAAAATGCAATTATGATGGCTGTCATGATTGAAACAAGCAGGAAAATTGTCTGCCATTTCACTGAAGCCATCGCTTCTCCTGGTGTCCTTAGGTAAAGTAATGGTGTGTTGTCCATTCTGTACCCCCAGTTCCTGTACAATTCCAGGTCGGCAACAATCACAATTGTCAGGATTATCAGAATAAAAATGGTATATACTGACAGGATGATTTTCAGGTACCGTCTGTTGAAAAACTGGCTTGCTGCCAGCAACAGCGTAGGGATAACCATTATATAGCCTGTAACACTGAGATCAAGCCTTAATCCATGGTATTCGGTAAGTAATAGGGTGAATAAATTATATTGCCCGGATTGCGGTAATTCGTAGCACAAAAACAGCAGGCGTGCAAAAATGAAATATACCAGCCAGAAAAGGAAGCTAATTATAAAAATCTTGAGATACTGTTTCATATTATCAGTCGAAAGTTTGTAAAGTTCATAAAGTTTGTAAAGTTCATAAAGTTTGTAAAGTTCGTAAAGTTTGTAAAGTTCACTAAGTTCATAAAGTTTGTAAAGTTTGTAAAGTTCATAAAGTTTAAATAGTTAATCAGTTCATTTTTGCTAACTGCTTTTCATCGTACTTAAATCACTTTGTAAATCTAAAATATTTTTAAAGTCAAGTAATTGTTTGTATTTTAAAACTTTATAAACTTTATAACTTTTATCATTATAAACTCTGATATATTGTTGCGAAACATATTTCAGATTAGCTAAAAAACGAAATATTTACAGGAAATTTGAAGTATTTGTTTAATTATTTAATATGCGTTGATAAATAATGACTTGCAGATAAAATAGGCAATAGGCAATAGGCAATAGGCAATAGGCAATAGGCATTAGGCATTAGGCAATAGGCAATAGGCAATAGGCAATAGGCAATAGGCAATAGGCAATAGGCAATAGGCAATAGGCAATAGGCAATAGGCAANNNCAATAGGCAATAGGCAATAGGCATTAGGCAATAGGCATTAGGCAATAGGCAATAGGCAATAGGCAATAGGCAATAGGCAATAGGCAATAGGCAATAGGCAATAGGCAATAGGCAATAGGCATTAGGCACTAGGTAATAAGTATACATTAACAAATAAACACATTATTACATTGACACATTAACACATTAACACATTAGCATCCTTTGAAACAACAAATATTCATACTGGTTTTGATAATCACCCTGGCTGTATTTGCCTGGACTGTCCGCAGGTTTGTCCATTATTTCCGGCTTACCAAACCTTACCCGGTCAGAGATTTTGGAAAACGCTTTCTTATCATGATGAAAGTGGCCTTCTTCCAGTCAAAAATTTTCCGTTTTCCGTTTATCGGGCTAATGCATGCCCTGGTTTTCTGGGGCTTTCTTGTCATCTGTATCGGCAGCCTCGAAATTGTGATTGATGGAGTGACCGGAACAAAAAGCGCTTTTTCTTCTTTTGGTTTTATTTATAACCTTATCACGGGTTCCGGCGACCTGTTTGCTTTGATCGTACTTATTGCACTCCTTGTCTTTTTCTACCGCCGCCTGGTTATGAAAGTTAAACGCTTTGAAGGTGTTGAGATGAAGAAGATTTCCCATCTTGATGCACTGGTCTCGCTCAGCCTGATTTTCCTTCTGATGGTTTCCCTGCTCGGTATGAATACTCTCGGTCTCAGTCTTAAAGGCTCTGCTGCAAAAGGATACTATCCTGTCAGCCGGTATCTTACCGGCTTGTTTACAGGAATGACAACCGGTCATCAGGAGTTTTTACTGCAACTGAACTGGTGGTCGCATATTCTGATGGTATTCTTTTTTGCGAATTATCTACCATATTCAAAACATTTCCATGTATTTATGTCGATTCCCAATGTTTTCCTGAGTCGCCTCGAACCTCTTGGTAAACTTTATAACATGGAAGATATAACCCGCGAAGTGAAACTGATGCTTGGAACTGCGCCAATGAATGAAGACCATCCTCACCCCTCGGAAGTAAAGAGATTTGGTGTGCTGGATGCAAACGATGTTACCTGGAAGACTTACCTCGACTCATTAGCCTGCACCGAATGCGGGCGCTGCACTTCGGTATGTCCTGCCAGTGCAACCGGTAAACTGCTTTCGCCCCGTAAAGTGATGATGGACCTGCGCGCACGTTTAAAGGAACTGGGAACTGCCACTCTTGCAAATGGCAAAAATTATCATGATGCCAGATCCCTGATTGATAATTATACTTCCGCTGAGGAAATATGGGCATGTACGACCTGTAATGCCTGTGCAAAAGAATGTCCCATCAATATCAACCATCCCTCACTGATTGTGGATATGCGCCGGTACTTAGTTATGGAAAAATCTTCGGCGCCCACCGGACTGAATGCCATATTTGCCAATATTGAAAACAATGGTTCACCCTGGCAGATCACTTTTCACGACAGGATGAAATGGGCCGACGGAATAGATCATGTGCCCGTCATGGCAGAACTGGCAGCCAGGAATGAACAGCCCGAATTTCTTTTCTGGGTTGGCTGTGCCGGCTCTTTTGACGACAGGGTCAAAAAAGTGGCAAAAGCTTTTGCAAGAATACTCAATAAGCTGAATATCAGTTATGCTGTGCTTGGTATTGAAGAAACCTGCAATGGCGACCCGGCCAGGCGTTCGGGCAATGAAATGCTCTTCCAGATGCAGGCTCTTACCGTTATTGATACTCTTAAAAGATATAAGGTCACCAAAATAATTACCATCTGCCCGCATTGCTACAATATTTTTAAAAACGAATACCCTGATCTGGATGGTCATTTTGAAGTGTTTCATCACAGCATGTTCCTGAGAGACCTGATTGATAAAGGAATTTTAAAAATTAACGGCAGTGTGTGTGGTGAGAAACCGGTAACTTACCATGATCCCTGTTACCTTGGTCGCGCAAACAGTGAATATCATGCCTCACGCCAGGTATTATCTGCATTGCAGACTGATATGAACGAAATGAGGAGAAACAAAAGTTCTTCCTTTTGTTGCGGTGGCGGGGGAGGGCAATTTTTCAAAGAAACCGACAAAGGCGATAAGGAAATTTTTATCGAGCGTATCGAAGAAGTGATTGCTACAGGAGCTGAAATTGTTGCCACTGCCTGCCCCTTCTGCATGACTATGCTTACTGATGGCATCAAATATAAAAACAAAGAAGATGTCATGAGAAACTACGACATTGCCGAGCTGGTAGCCATGGCAATTATTGATTAAAGATAATATGCAGGATTATTTTGGTTATAATCATTATTTTATTTTTGTTTTTTCGGATAATTCGTAAGTAAAATAAATCCAGAATTAATCTGTTCAAATATGCTTTTTTCTTTTTTGCACGTCCAAAAAAGAAGCAAAAAATGCGCCACGAACAAGAATACAACATGCACTTTCACACAGGCTTGCGCGATCGGGTCTGTGCATGTTGTACTCCGCACCGAATGTTACTCACCCCGACGTGTCGTGGTTCGTGAGATCGCTTCGCTAAGTTCGTGGACAGCCAACGCACAGGGCTTTCATCGTAACATTTATGATAAAAAGAATAAGTGAAAACAAATCTTTTATCAATCATATTGCTGAAATAAATGGGTGCGAAGCATAAAACATAAAATTCAGGTCTCCTGACTTCTCGCAGAAATAGGTATTTGTTTGCTTATGGAAGTTGTTTTTTTCAAATACTAAAGCTTAGAAAACTAATAAAGATATTTTATGGCCACTGGGCGGAAGGTTGGAGGATTTCCGCCTCAAATGATTTTGGCGTGAATTCTTGGGAAATTTGCGGGCTTCGCACAGCAGGAGGCAGCCCCTTAACGGCGGATCAGAAAACATCCATATTGATAAAACTATATAATCCGCCGAAAAGGGATAAGCTGCGTCAGAGCAAATTTTCCTTAGAATTCCAGAAAATTATTTGCAGCGGAGACTTTTCTTTGATTACTTTCTTTTGGTGGTTGCAAAAGAAAGTAATAATCAATAGTTTAGAATTGACCTGAAAATATGTGTATAAAGAGTAGGGTCGTGACCCGGGGCTATTTAGCTTTAAGTCCTACGGACTTTTCATCAGAAACTGTTTGAATGTTTATTTTTGCTTCTCCCACTTCCCTGAATAAACTGTAGCTCCGTTTTGTTGAATGGAGTAAACATAAGAGCCAGGTGAAAGATTTCCTGTAAAGATTTTTTGTTCGCTGCCTTTTATTTTTTGCTGCAAAACCTGTTGGCCTGACATATCGTATAACAGCAAATCGGCGCCGGTAAAAGAATTGCTGCATTCCAAATTAAAATAATCCTGCCCCGGGTTGGGAAAAACCCTTGCCCAAACCTTACCGCCCGGCAATTCCATTATTTTGTAAAAGTTGCCGTCGTAATCGAATTTGTAAAAGAAAATATCATAATTTTCAGGATTTCCATTCATATTATATCTATTTCCCCATATTATGAATCCATCACCCATATTAATAATATCCTCAACATAGTATGTACTGTCAGCGTTACCAATAATTTTCTCCCAAACAAAATTACGATCAGATGTGTAACGTAAAATATGTATTACATTTGGAATACATCCGAAAATTTCACCCGTAATATCTTCCAATATGAATGTTGCTATAATATAATCACCTCCTGAAATTTTAATAACAGGAGCAAGTTGGTTTGTAATATTATCATGATTCCCGAAGATGACAGGATCAAGATCAGGATTAATGACCGCAGGTGAAAATGTAGTATCAATATCAAAAATAGTAATTGGTTGCCAGTAATCATTTATGTTGTTAGGATTAGTATACTCACTACCTGTAATTATGGTCAGTGTGGTATCATCTTTCCAGAAAACCGATGAATGATTATTAATTGATAAACTTAGGTAGGGTTCATCATAATTAATGAACTTTTGGTTAGACCATAATGTTAAAAAACTAGTGTCGAACTTTTGAACAGAAGATCCATGAAAACAATAGAAATTTGTTTCGTTTGGGATATCTATTACTTTTATTGGCCAAAATTGTGAATCAAAAAAAGGTAAATATGGTAAATTTAAATTAGTACTCAAAGTATCGCAGAATTCATTAAAAAGTACTATTTGATTATAATAAGGACCATAAATATTATATTCAAAGTTCCCGTGATTAAATAAATATATTTTATTGTTGAATATCACTGGTACGCCACCCACAATATAATGCATAACATTGGAATATTCTTTATTTTCAAGCATATGTAATCCAGTATCAATTTTACAAATCGAATATTTTGAATATTCAGTAATTTCTCCTTCTTTCCAATTAAAAATATAGAAATTATTATTGAAAAGCAACATAGTTTCAAAGTCTAGATATCCAGGCGTGCCATCTATTATAAGTGAATCAATAATTTCTCCCTGTAGATTGGCTTTAATTATTTTGAAATATAAGGTTTGATTATTAATAGGCGTATTCTCAATTTGATAAGCAAAATACATGGAATTGCCGATAATATAGAGTTTACACCCAGTCTCGTTTAAGGGAGAATTAAAATGATAATTGAATACCTGTGCCTGTGAATTTTCATTTATCAGGATAAATGCAATAAAAGCTAAAAGCAAGATTTTAATTTTTTTCATAAATTTCTATTAAAACTAAATTAAAAAAAATGCCTGGCACATAAAACATGGCGAGGCTGTTCAGAAATGTGTGTCAAAGTAATTTTACAATAATAACTTTGACAAATGGAAAAACGTAAAAGAGAAAAACGACAGAGATTAGAAGATTTAATACCGGATGAAAACAAGAGAGCAGAAGTAATGACCCGTTTA
>JAPLDU010000132.1 GCA_026391255.1 Bacteroidia bacterium
AATTCATTTTCCTGTTATTAATCATAATCAGGAACCGGGCATTTATTACATTTGTACCGGTTGTAATCAAATGATTGAATATGCAAAATATGACTGCTATTGCTGGTATCAGTGGTCAGGGTGTACGTTCTGATTGCCTGGTAACTCTGGAACTGACTGAATCCGGCGGAAATGAAATAAACCTGGTAAGCAAAGTAATCACTATGTATGGTGAATCTATCAGGAAACTGGTATCAGATGAGCTGCAGTTTTTCGGAATTAAAAATGCCATCATTTCTGTTGAAGATTCAGGAGCGCTTGAATTTGTCCTGATGGCCAGGGTTGAGGCAGCCATTAAACAGTTGATCAATCCTCCGCTTGAGTACTTACCAGAAATGCTGGCAGGAAATCATGAAATATCTGCTAAAGAAAGGTTCAGGTTTTCAAGACTTTATCTTCCGGGCAATACTCCCGGCCTTATGATTAATGCCGGAATTCATCATCCTGACGGGATTATACTTGACCTGGAAGACAGTGTGGCACCGGCAAAAAAGGCAGAAGCACGGTTTGTGGTCAGGAATGCACTTAGAGCAGTTGATTTTTATAAAGCTGAGCGTATGGTCAGAATTAACCAGATACCGGGCGGTCTTGAGGACCTGTCGTATATAATTCCTCATAATGTTCATCTGATTCTGGTTCCCAAATGTGAAAGTCCTGAACAAATCGAACTTCTTGAGAATGAGATAACCAGGATTAAAAATGAAAATAATATTGAACAGGATATCTTCCTGATGCCTATCATCGAAAGCGCATTGGGTGTGGAAAATGCGTTTTTAATTGCAAAATCATCAGCAAATATTGTTGCTATGGCAATCGGACTCGAAGATTATACTGCCGACCTGGGGGTTAAGCGAACCAAAGAAGCAAATGAGTCGTTGTATGCCCGCACCAGGCTGGTAAATGCATGTAAAGCGGCTGCTATCCAGCCGATCAATTCTGTATTTTCTGATGTTGCAGATATGGATGGACTTTATGAGAATGTCAAGGTTTCCAGGTCGCTGGGGTTTGAAGGAATGGGCTGCATACATCCCAGACAGATACGTGTTATTCAGAATGCTTTTGCACCTACTTCCGATGAAATCGATAAAGCCGGAAAGATCGTAAATGCTTATATGGAAGCCAGTGAAAAAGGATTGGGTGTGGTTTCGCTTGGTACAAAAATGATTGACCCCCCGGTCGTAAAACGTGCTGAAAAAACTATTCAACTGGCCATCAGACTGGGATTGATAAGTCAGGACTGGAGATATTAAGTATCAAGTATCAGGTATCAGGTATCAGGTATTAAGTATCAAGATAAACTCATCACACATAATTCGTAATTCGTAACTCGTAACTCGTAACTCGTCATTCTTAACTCATAATTATCTAACAGTCTATAGTCTAAAGACCTACAGTCTAATAAAATAAAATGATTAACGATAAATGATATGACCCTGATCAAGAATGCCGCCGGCAGAATGGTTCCGGCTGAAGTAAACGAAAAACCGGTAATTCCTTTCCGTGGAGTTGGAAAATATATTCCTGATGGTCGCCGGTTTGCACCCAGAATATATTCCTGCGCCAGTTATCCTTCTGATGGTAATAAATTGGTTCCTACTTTAAAAGAAGCATTGCTGAAATGTGGAATCCGTGATGGCATGACTATTTCAACACATCATCATTTTCGTAATGGCGATCTGATTGCCAACCAGGTTTTTGATATCTGCAAGGAGTTGGGAATCAATGATCTTGTTTTTTTCCCATCGGCATTATTTCCCTGTCATGAGCATCTGATCCAATACCTTGAAGATGGTACCATTCATCATATTGAAGGTAGTATGAACGGACCTGTCGGGAAGTTTTGTTCCCAGGGTAAAATGAAAGGCCAGGGAGTGCTGCGTTCTCATGGAGGTCGATACCAGGCAATACAGGATGGCGAGGTGGAAATTGATATTGCCATCATCGGCGCTGCAGCAGCAGATATGTTCGGTAATGCCAACGGTCTGAATGGAAAATCAGCCAGCGGTGGTCTGGGCTTTGCCCTTGCCGATTCACAGTACGCAGACAAGGTGATCGTAGTGACTGATAATCTTGTTCCGTTTCCATGTGTGCCCTGGCAGATTCAGGGTAACTATGTTGATTGTACCGTAGTAATGGATAAGGTTGGAATACCTGAACAGATTGTATCCGGAACCACCCAGATTACTAAAAGTCCTGACCGTTTATTGCTCGCGGAAATGACAGCTAGATTTTGTGAAGTAACAGGGATCATTCATGATGGTTTTTCTTTCCAGGCGGGAGCAGGAGGAACAGCATTATCCGTGGGCATCTATTTTTCGGAGATCATGCGCAGGCTTGGTATAAAATCAAGGTTTGCAAGAGGAGGCAGCAATAAATATCTTGTGTCAATGCTTGAAGAAGGTCTCATTGATTATATCCTCGATGGTCAGACTTTTGACCTCGACGGTGTAAAATCAATGGCCCGTAATCCCAATCATATCATGACCAGCCCGTTTACCAGCTACAATTACCATGGTAAAGGTAATTTTGCCAACCTGGTGGATGTCTGCATTCTTGGAGCTACCGAAGTGGATGTGAACTTCAATGCAAATGTGGTGACCCACTCCGACGGTTACCTGCTTCATGGAATCGGAGGATGGCAGAACTGCCTTTTCGCTAAAACCGTGATACTGCCAATTCCCTTGTTCAGGGACCGGATTCCGGTTGTACTGGACGAGGTCACTACTATTTGCGGCCCCGGCGAACTCATTGATGTGATCGTTACCGAAAGGGGAATAGCCATCAACCCGTTGCGCACTGATCTGATTGACAAAGTTAAAGGTTCTGATCTTCCCATTGTCAGTATTGAACAATTAAAAGACATGGCCGAAAAGATTTGTGGCAAACCGGCCAAGGCTCATTTCGGCGAAAAGATAGTGGCTGTTATCAAATGGGTAGACGGAACAGTGATTGATGCCGCCAGACAGGTAATCGTCTGATCCTGTTTTTTTCTTCGTATATTTGTATTTTGAATTTTTAATGAAATGAATATTAAAGTATTAGTTCACAAAGCTGAAGAAGGTGGTTATTGGGCAGAAGTGCCATCAATACCAGGTTGTACAACACAGGGAGAGGATTTAAAAGAGTTGTTGTCTAATCTTCATGATGCGATCGAAGGATGCCTGAGCATTGATATATCTAACATTGAGATAGGGAAAGAAGATACAATAATGGATATTGTAGTGTAGATGAAAACCATGACCGGCAAACACTTGTGTGATATCCTTGAATCAAAAGGCTGGCTACTTGTGAGAATAACCGGTAGCCATCATATTTTTGTAAAACCCGGAAGTGTTCTCAGAATTTCTGTACCTGTTCATGGCAATAAGGACTTGAAAACCGGGTTACTCAAATCAATATTGAAGATGGCTGATATCAATGAGATTGATTTATAATTGCATAGGCAAAAATAAACAGGTATTTCTTTGAAGATAATTCTTCCATTACATATAATTTTGTCATAATAAATCACTGTTGTCCGGTAAAATTATCAAAACATAAATTAGATTCCTCGCTGCACTTCGTTTCGCTCGGAATGACAAGCATTTAGGAGAAGGAAGAGTGGGGTCACTGGAGGTTTCGCCTCCAGTGACCCCACTCCATAGAAAATAAACAGAACAACTTGTCATTCTGAGCGAAGCGAAGAATCTCAAACATTTTAATCGTAGAACAATGCATTATAATATCAGAGCATTGAACGGTTCACATACTCAGTCATCACTTCAAACCAGTATCAGGCCATTATTAATGAGGGAATAAATGATATCAATTCAGTTTCCGATTGTGTTGTTTTTACAAATTCTTCTACCAGATAATTTACAATTGAATTAAACAGGACAAACGGAAATGTGACATTGGAGTTAACGGACATCACCGGAAAATTATTGATGAGTGAAAATTATGTTAAAACCAATATTGTTGAATTGAATATGAAAACTCCCTCAGGTATTTATTTGTTGACTATTAAAGATAATAATAAAATTATTCTGGCCCGAAAGCAGGTTAATTATTAATGAATAAATTGATAGTCTTTAAATAGATAATCTAAAATTTTAATAAAATGAAACTTAATCCATATTTGTCATTTAATGGCAATTGCCGCGAGGCTATGACTTTTTATAAAGAATGTACAGGCGGGGAACTTATTCTGAATCCGTACGATGATTCTCCGATGGCTGTACCGGATGAAGAAAAGGACAAAATAATGCATTCATCCCTGGTAATCGACGGACTGACACTGATGGCTGCTGATTCATTGCAGGGTCAGCCTGTTACAAATGGAAATAATATCAGCCTTTCAATCAGTTGCATTTCAAAGGAACAGGCAAATGAAATTTATAATAAACTGTCAGAAGGAGGTTTAGCTATAATGCCCATGGAGACTACCTTCTGGGGCGCTTATTTTGGAATGCTCACTGATAAATTCGGAATTAACTGGATGATCAGTTGCGAAGGATCACAAGATATGAAATAGAACCGGTGTCTGTAAATGCAAATTGTGATCAGACAAGCCTTTTTATTTTACTGTCATTTGTTAATCTCATATCCCTGAAGTTGAAATTTTCAATCAGGTTAATACCCGGTGTTTTACCATTTTCCAAACTACCAAAAATATGCTGCATGTGAAGGGCTTTCGCACCATTAATGGTTGCCCATTCAAGTAAAATATCAAAAGGTAAATAAGTAAAATGTCTGCTGAGTATCTGAAGTTCAGCCAGAACAGATAACCGGTCATTAGATGCCAGGCTGTCAGTACCGATCGCCACCTTGCATCCTTCGAGGTAGAACATACCGGCATCCGGAAGACTACCTTCAATAAACAGATTAGAACCCGGACAGAGAACCCAGAAAATATTATCTGAATAGTTTGTGGCGAATTCAATATCTTCTTTGCGGGTGAATGTATTATGAATGAGTAAGATATTGCTTTCTTTTGGCCATAAGGGCAGGTATGTCTGCAGCGATGACCTGCCGGTTGAATGTAAATCTGTAAAATCAATCCCCATTTCACTCAGGGTTTCGAATAAACAACCTGTCTTATTTTCAAACAATTCATTTTCAGCTTCGCTCTCCTGGTTGTGAACCGAGATAATCGCTGACCTATTGTTGGCAAACCCTGCGATCTGTTTAAACAGGTCTGAAGAAACAGTATATGGTGCATGGGGAGTAATTGATGCCGATAGTCCTTGTATGGTATAGGATTTCAGCAATTCATTTGCATTCGTTATAATTGAATCTGATGGTTTTAACAGGTCAAATACTTCACAAAAGGTATGGTAGAATATTCGATGATTCTTTTTAACTGCGATACTGGTTTCATCATTGGAAATATCACCAACAGCAACTATTCCATTGTTATACATAATTTTATCAGCTAATTCCAAAGCTTCAGGCTTACTTTTCAGGACAGATCTTTTCCTGATAAATTCTGATACAAAACCCTGTAAGCCGGTACCCTGAGTCAAAGCTCCTTTCATGAACGATAATTCAAGATGACAGTGAGCATTCACAAAGCCGGGCACAATCACACCATTATAAAATTCCAGCCTGGGAATTTCCTGTATTTCTCCATTAGTATCAATTACATTTACTATTCTATTATTCTCATTAACTTCAACTATACCGTTCCTTAAAGGTTTGCCATTATTTGTGAAAACGTACTGTGCAGATAGAAACCGATGATTATTCATTTTTCTTTGTTTTTATTTCGTATACAATTTTTTGCTTAGAAGTTGCGTCTGTTTTTACGAATTTTAAATTGCCTTTACCATGAAGATTTAGTTTGCAACCCGGGCAACGGTTATCATATTCGCTAATTTCATAACCACAAGCAGGACAGCGAAGGATACCATCCTCAATATTTTCAGGTAATCCATCCAAAGATTTATCCTCAGGAAAGGGCGTCCGTTCCCAGGCTTTGATGATCATCAGATTGAGAAGAAAAAATAGAATTACTGTAATGCTTGTAAATAATAGAAAACTGCCAAACGATAATTTTGAAAAGAAAATACAAAGAACTGCAAGGATGGTGGTGAATTTCACCAGTTCATGAAGTTGTATTTTGTACATGACATTTACTTTTTCTGAAAAAGACATTTTCAGGTGCACCGGATAGGGAATGTTGAACAATGACTGTTTACATACAAATGTTATCTGATCTGAGCTTGATGCCAATTCTCTCATGTCTGAACGTTTGAGACGGTCATAAAAGGTACTTACCAGTGTTTTCCTGCTGAAATGCTGGTCTTTATTGAAGTCAAATTCAATACTTCCTGAGTATGTAAGAGGAAAACTCATTAATTAAGTCGTAAGTCGTTAGTCGTAAGTCGTAAGGCAAAACTCATAATTCATAATTCATAACTCATAATTCTAAAAAGCCTAATGCATATTTTTCAACCTGATTGCAAAAAAACAAATAAGTTGGTAATTTCGTGAGCTTAAATTACAAAATAAGGAACATGAACAAAACAGCTGTTTTTCCGGGTTCATTCGATCCCTTTACCATTGGCCACGAGTCAATCGTCAATCGTGCGTTATCTTTGTTTGATACCGTTATAATAGCCATTGGAAGTAACTCACAGAAACCCGGATATTTTCCGGATAATAAAAGGAAGGAATGGATTGAGAAAATTTTTATGCATGAACCCAAAGTCATTGTTGAAGTATTTGACGGACTAACAGTTGAGTTTTGTAAAAGAAAAAATGCCGGTTTTATTTTACGGGGATTACGTACCTCGGCAGATTTTGAGTACGAAAGGGCAATTGCACAAATTAACAAAGAAATATCTCCGCAAATTGAAAGTGTCTTTTTTCTCACCCTGCCTGAACATACACATATTACTTCAACCCTGGTGCGTGAAGTCCATATGCATGGAGGAGACATCACCAAATTTGTACCAGAAGGAATGATGTGACAAGCCTCGAACAATCGAACAATCGAACAATTGTCACATTGTCACATTACCACATTATCACATTTTTACATTTTCAAATCTTCAAATCTTCAAATTCTCAAATCTTCAAATTCTCAGATGGCTACTTTTTTATTCGACGAAATAATATTTGGCCCGATATTCAGCCGTCGGCTTGGAATATCACTTGGAATCAATGTTTTACCGGCTGCTCAGAAACTTTGCAATTTTAACTGTATTTATTGCGAATGTGGGTGGACCAAAGCAGATGCCGGAAAGCTGGGACATTTACCTTCGCGTATGGAAGTCAGGCAGGCACTGGAAGCTAAACTTTCGCAGATGGCAATGCAGGAAGAGGAACTGGATGTAATTACTTTTGCCGGGAACGGAGAACCAACTCTTCACCCGGATTTTCCGGGCATAGTTGATGATACAATTGAATTAAGGGACAAGTATTTCCCCGGGAAAAGAATTGCCGTGTTATCCAATGCGACGAATATTAGTAACCCATTGATATCAGAGGCATTGATGAAAGTCGATGACAATATTCTGAAATTAGATGCAGGTACTATTGATAAGATTAAACTAATCAATCATCCTCAGGCTGAATTTGATTTCGGAAAACTCATTGACGGGCTTGGGCAGTTCGGGCACAACCTGGTGATTCAATCTTTGTTCCTGAAAGGTCACTTTGAAAGTAAAGATGTGGATAATACCACTGAGGAAGATATTGTTGCCTGGCTTAAAATCATTGAAAGGATCATACCATTACGGGTTATGATATATACTTTTGCCCGTTCAACTCCTTCTTCAGGACTGATAAAATTAAGCTATGTCGAACTTCAGCAGATAGCTGACAGAGTGCGCCATTTGGGCATAGAAGTGCAGGTATCAGGTTGATTTACCTGTAATCATCCATTGGTGAACAGGAGCATACAAGGTTACGGTCGCCAAAAGCATCATCCACCCTGCCGCAGCTGGCAAAAAACTTGTTCTCAATGATCCATGACAGCGGGTAAGCAGCTTTCTCACAGGAATAGGAATGATTCCAGTTGTCTGATATGACTGCCCGGGCTGTGTGAGGGGCATTTTTCAGCACATTGTCTGTCTTATCTGCATTACCTTCACTGATCTCAAGTATCTCCCGATATATAGAAACCATGGTTTCAATAAAACGATCGAGTTCCTGTTTGGATTCGCTTTCAGTGGGTTCAACCATTAGTGTACCATGAACCGGGAATGAAAGGGTGGGAGCATGGAAGCCATAATCCATCATCCTTTTGGCAATGTCGGCCTCACCAATATCAGCAAGTAATTTGAAATGATGACAATCGAGGATCATTTCATGAGCTACCCTGCCTTTTTCACCGGTATACAGTACTTTGAAATACCCGTTTAGCGAAGATGCCAGATAATTGGCATTCAGAATGGCCACTTTGGTGGCCTGAGTCAATCCTTCTGCACCAAGCATCCTGATATAACCATAAGTGATGGGTAAAATACTTGCGCTTCCCCATGGCGCTGATGCTACGGCATGAATACCATTGCTACCTCCTGTTTTTACCACTGAGTGGGTAGGAAGAAAACTTGCGAGGCGTTCAGAAACTGCTATGGGACCGACACCGGGTCCACCTCCACCATGAGGAATGGCAAAGGTTTTATGAAGGTTCAGGTGACAAACATCTGCACCAATGGTTGCCGGATTGGTGAGTCCGACCTGTGCGTTCATATTTGCACCGTCCATATATACCAGACCGCCGTTTTTATGAATGATCCCGCACATTTCAATGATAGCAGATTCAAAAACACCATGTGTGGAAGGATAGGTAACCATGAATGCAGAAAGGTTCTCACGATTCTGTTCTGCCTTTTCTTTCAGATCTGTCACTTTGATGTTACCTCTTTCGTCACAATCGACCACAACTACTTTCATCCCGGCCATTACAGCGCTTGCGGGGTTGGTTCCATGCGCTGAAGAGGGTATCAGCACTACATTACGGTGACCTTCACCGCGACTGATATGATATTGCCGTATAACCATCAATCCTGTATACTCACCGGCAGCGCCGGAGTTTGGCTGGAAGGAAACCGAATGAAACCCTGTAATTTCGGCAAGGTCCTTTTCAAGTTCACCGATTATCTGATGGTAACCCGCAGCCTGATCAACCGGGGCAAATGGATGAATGGATCCGAATTCAGCCCAGCTTACCGGAAGCATTTCAACGGCAGCATTCAGCTTCATAGTACATGAACCAAGGGAAATCATCGAGTGGGTGAGTGAGAAATCCTTTCTCTCCAGTTTCTTTATGTACCTCATCATTTCCGATTCACAATGGTAATTGTTAAAAACATGAAGACTGAGGTAACTGCCAGTTCTGTTGAATGATGGATCGAAGCATGTCGTATCAGGAAGTAAATTTTTTGCAGGATTTGTTTTTGCAGCTGTTGTAAAAATTTCGAGGATATCACTGATATCACATGGAGATATTGTTTCATCCGAGCTGAAACTTATTGTCTTATCGTCTATATAACAGAAGTTTATCTCCTTCTGTAATGCCAGTTCCCTGATGATTGAAGAAGTGACATTTCCCGGAAGTTCTATCAGGAATGTATCAAAGAAGTTCTCAGTAAGTATTTTATATCCTGATTTACAAAGACTATCAGCCAGTGAACAGGCAGTCTGATGAATATGCATCGCTATCCTTTTAATACCTTCCGGTCCATGATATACGGCATACATACCAGCCATGGTGGCAAGCAGTGCCTGTGCAGTGCAGATATTAGAGGTTGCTCTTTCCCTCTTGATATGCTGTTCGCGGGTTTGCAGTGCAAGGCGCAAGGCATTGTTACCCTGTGCATCTTTTGTAATGCCGATAATTCTGCCGGGCATGGTTCTTTTGAACTCTTCCCTGGTGGCAAAATAACCAGCATGAGGGCCGCCGTACCCCAACGGAATACCGAATCTTTGGGTAGAACCGCAGACAATGTCTGCACCCCATTCGCCCGGAGGTATTATCAGTGCAAGTGCCATCAGGTCGGCAATTACAGCCACCATGCTGCCGGCAGCATGTGCTTTTTCCGTAAATGTCTTATAATTTCTGATCTTTCCATTTGCTGCCGGGTACTGGATGATTGCCCCGAACACTTTTTCATTGAATTCAAATTCCTTGTAACAACCTGTCACTACTTCTATTCCCAAAGGATTGGAACGTGTTTTTATGACATCAAGATCCTGAGGGAAAATATTTGAATCAACAAAGAGAATATTCGCTCCTTTCTGAACAGCAACCCTGCTTCGTGTATTGTACATCATGGTCATTGCTTCTGCCGCTGCTGTTGATTCATCTAACAAGGATGCATTGGCTAAGGGCATGTTCGTAAGATCCATGACCATGGTCTGGAAATTCAGCAAAGCCTCAAGCCTTCCTTGTGAAATTTCCGCCTGGTAGGGTGTATAAGATGTGTACCAGCCCGGGTTCTCAAATATATTGCGCAAAATTACGGCAGGAGTAATTGTATTGTAAAAACCCATTCCGATATATGAACGGAATACCTTATTTTTATTGGCAATTCCTCTGATCAGCTTTAGAAATTCAAACTCACTTACTGCTTCAGGGAGGTTGAGTGGTTTTTTCAGCCTGATATTCTCAGGAACGGTTTCTTCAATCAACTGATCAAGAGTTGAAACACCTATCTTTTCACACATTTCAGCTATTTCAAACTGACGTGGTCCGTTATGACGGTCAACAAATTTATCAAATGACATAATTCGGAATTTATTTGTTCAGGTGGCGAAGGTAGGGAAATATCAGATTTTGCAATATGTTAAAGGACAAGATAAGAAAATGTAACAACAGATGAATTATCAAAAAAAAAGGCGTCTCATCAACGCCCTTTTTCTATATGAGATAATTGCCTATTTTACTTCTTCAAAATCAACATCGGTTACTTCATTGTCTTTAGCTTTACCATTGCCACCCTGATCCGGTCCGGGCTGCTGGCTTTGCTGATCCTGAGGACCCTGTTGTCCTTGTGCCTGGCTGGCTTTATACATTTCTTCAGATGCTGCCTGAAAAACCGACTGAAGTTCTGAAGAAGCGTTTTCAATAGCGGCTATATCCTGGTTTTTATGGGCTTCCTTTAATTTCGATAAAGCTGCTTCAATAGGACCTTTTTTGTCTGCCGGTATCTTGTCGCCAAATTCTTTTAACTGTTTTTCCGTTTGAAAAATAAGACTGTCAGCAGCATTCAGTTTTTCAACTCTTTCACGGGCAGTTTTATCAGCTTCTTCGTTGGCTTTTGCTTCATCCCGCATCTTCCTGATCTCTTCATCAGTCAAGCCTGATGATGCTTCAATCCTGATGCTTTGAGCTTTCCCTGTTGCTTTATCCTTGGCGGTGACATGTAGAATGCCGTTGGCATCAATATCAAATGTTACTTCAATTTGTGGAATACCTCGGGGAGCCGGAGGGATACCATCTAGATGGAATCGTCCGATTGTCTTGTTTCCTGCAGCCATCGGGCGTTCACCCTGCAGAATATGAATCTCAACGGATGGCTGGCTATCAGCGGCTGTGGTAAACGTTTCACTTTTTCTGGAAGGAATGGTAGTATTTGACTCGATAAGTTTTGTCATTACACCACCGAGTGTTTCAATACCCAGTGAAAGGGGAGTGACATCAAGCAGAAGTACGTCGGTGACTTCACCTGTAAGAACTCCGCCCTGAATGGCTGCCCCTACTGCAACCACTTCGTCGGGATTGACGCCTTTACTTGGTACTTTCCCGAAGAAATCTTCCACTAATTTTTGAATATATGGTATTCGTGTAGATCCACCAACCAGGATTACTTCATTAATATCTGATTTGGAGAAACCTGAATCTGCCAGCGCTTTGCGGCAGGGTTCAATGGTCTTCTGGAATAATTTATCGCATAGTTGTTCAAACTTTGCACGGGTGAGTGTTTTCACCAGATGCTTCGGAACACCATCAACAGGCATAATATACGGAAGATTGATTTCTGTACCGGTTGAACTGGATAATTCAATTTTAGCCTTTTCGGCTGCTTCTTTCAGTCTCTGCTGAGCCATCGGATCTTTTCTCAGGTCAAGCCCTTCATCTTTCAGAAATTCCTCGGCAAGCCAGTCAATGACCTGATGATCAAAGTCATCACCTCCAAGGTGGGTATCGCCATTGGTTGATTTTACTTCAAAAACTCCATCTCCCAATTCAAGGATGGAAATATCAAAAGTACCACCTCCAAGATCGAAGACAGCTACTTTCAGATCTTTATGCTTTTTATCGAGACCATAAGCAAGAGCAGCGGCTGTGGGTTCGTTAATGATTCTTCTTACATTCAGGCCGGCAATTTCGCCTGCTTCTTTGGTAGCCTGCCTTTGTGAATCACTGAAATATGCCGGAACAGTAATCACTGCTTCAGATACTTCCTGGCCGAGGTAATCTTCTGCTGTCTTTTTCATTTTTTGCAGGATCATGGCTGAAATTTCCTGCGGTGTATATTTCCTGTCATCAATGACGACTCTTGGTGTGTTGTTCTCGCCTTTGACCACTTCATAAGGAACTCGAGCAATTTCGAGACCTACCTTATCAAAAGTCTCTCCCATGAATCGTTTAATAGAATAAACAGTCTTTTTGGAATTTGTAATTGCCTGGCGTTTAGCCGGATCACCTACTTTACGCTCACCTTTGTCGCCAAATGAAATGATTGATGGTGTTGTACGTTTACCTTCACTATTCGGTATAACAACGGGTTCACTGCCTTCCATGACAGCTACACATGAATTGGTTGTGCCAAGATCAATGCCTATTATCTTACCCATTTTTCTAATTATTTAAATGATTACTAATTAATTTCAATATTATTATGAGTCGCGTGTCAATGATTGTGCCAATCTCGTTGTTGTCAGTCATGCTGACAAAAAGACAGCGGAATTATTTTCAGCAATTCAGGCAGGCAATAGGCATCCGCCACGGCGGAGGCAATAGGCATAAGAAAAACGAAATAAGAAATAAGAAATAAGAAATAAGAAATAAGAAAAGCCTGATAGTCTAATAGTCTATTGCCTATCTACCTGCAGATTTAGGTATAATTTAATAATTCCGTAAAGCACAATACAATAAGAAATTTTCTGTTTTCATAATTCGATAAATCTTCGTTTTTACCTTATTGTTTTGAATTGTTGTTGTTGAAAAGACAGTTTGCAAATCGACCCTTTTTGTCATGGCTGTTATGTCTGACATCAATTTTATTGCCTGGCCTTTCATTTTCACAGGATACTGGCATTCTTTACGGTCATGTGACGGATAACGAACAAAAACCGGTTGAATTTGCCAACGTTTATGTTCAGGATTATTCATCTGGAACAACTACTGACAAATCAGGCTATTATGAGATTAAAATCAGCTCCGGTAAAGAAGTAACTATCATTATTTCTTGTGTCGGTTATAAAACCGGCAGACAGAGCCTGGTGGTTGAAGCAGGATCACGAAAAGAATTCAATTATATTCTTGATATTCAGGCACGTGAAATTGGTGAGATATCTGTTAGTGGTAACCAGATTCAAAAAACAAATATGTCAAAGATTGATCCCAGGATCATTCAGTTTTTGCCCGATGCTTCCGGAAATTTTGAATCTATTCTGAAGACTTTTCCCGGAGTTTCATCAAATAATGAATTAAGTTCCCAGTATTCCGTGAGGGGAGGAAATTTTGATGAAAACCTGGTCTATGTGAATGATATTGAAATTTATCGCCCCTTCCTTATCCGTTCGGGCCAGCAGGAGGGACTTAGTTTTATTAATCCTGATATGGTTTCGTCGGTACTGTTCTCAGCCGGTGGTTTTGATGCAAAGTACGGAGATAAAATGTCTTCGGTACTGGATATTACATATAAAAAACCGGTTGCTTTTTCTTCCTCAGTTTCATTCAGCCTGCTTGGTGGTTCGGTTGAAGCGGAAGGATCATCGGACAATCATCGTTTTACATATATTACCGGTGTCAGATATAAAACTTCCCAATATCTGCTGAAAAGTATGGATGTTCAGGGCGATTATAATCCATCTTTCTCTGATGTTCAGTCTTTTATGACTTATGACGTTTCCGAACACTTCGAAGTCAATTTTCTTGGAAACTATGCCAGGAATAAATACCAGTTTAAACCTGTCACCCGGGAGACTACATTTGGTACAATAAATCAGGCATTGAAGCTGAAAATTTATTTTGATGGTCATGAGATCGATGATTTTAACACTGCGTTGGGAGCAATTTCAGGAATCTGGCATCCCAATGAAAATCTGAAGATTACAAATACGCTATCGGCTTTTAATACCCAGGAGTCTGAAACGTATGACATTCAGGGACAATATTATCTGAATGAATTAGAGACGAATTTCGGTTCATCCTCCATGGGCGACAGCCTGAATAACATAGGGATAGGCACTTTCCTGAACCATGCACGTAATTATCTTAATGCTTCGGTGATCAGCTTTTCTCATAATGGTTTTGTAAAACTGGGCCGGCATATGGTATTATGGGGTGCCAAATACCAGAATGAACAGATTAATGACAAAATCAGTGAATGGGAATTGCTCGATTCTGCTGGTTATTCATTGCCATATCACGGGGATAGTGTAAGATTGCAAAAAACGCTGCAAGCCAATAATAGTCTTTCTTCAAACCGTATGATGGCTTATTTCCAGGATACCTACCGTTTTTACCATGATAGTGCAGAATATAACATTACGACAGGTATACGGGCAAATTACTGGGATCTGAACGATCAGTTGATTGTGAGTCCACGTGTAAGTGCATCATTAAAACCAGCCTGGGAAAGAGATGTTGTATTCAGATTTTCTACGGGTTTTTATTACCAGCCGCCCTTTTACCGCGAACTATTGGATATCAACTATAACATTAACAAGCATATCAGGGCACAGGAATCCATTCATTTTGTTTTCAGCAGTGATTATTATTTCAAAGCATGGAACAGACCTTTTAAAATGGTGACCGAAGCATATTATAAGATATTGAACAATTTAATTCCTTATGACATTGACAATGTGAGTTTAAGATATTATGGCAGTAACAATTCAAAAGGATATGCGGCCGGTCTGGATATGAAGATCAATGGTGAATTTGTGTCAGGTGTTGATTCATGGGCCAGCCTCTCGCTTATGAAAACAGATGAGATTGTGAGCGGGAATTATATTTATAAAGCTGATTCGTCTGCGACTGTCAAAGGAAATACGGGCTATATTCCACGTCCTACAGATCAATTGATCAATTTTGGTTTGTTTTTTCAGGATTACTTCCCAAATAATCCGTCTTACAGGATGCAGCTTAGCTTGTTGTTCGGATCAGGTTTACCTTTTGGACCTCCTGATTCTCACAAACAGTATTATAATTTCAGGATGCCTCCTTACAGAAGGGTTGACCTGGGTTTTTCAAAAGTGATTAAAAGTGAAGACCAGGTTTTGCCTGGAAACAACATGTTGCATTATTTCAAGAGTTTATGGATAGACCTTGAAATTTTTAATATTCTGGATATCAATAATACCATAAGCTATTTATGGATAACAGATGTAAATAATCAACAGTATGCAGTACCAAATTATCTTACCTCAAGACGGCTGAATATTAAAGTCACAGCAAAATTCTAAATAAGTCATAAGTTATAAGTAATAAGTTATAAGTCATCACTCATCACTCATCACTCATCACTCATCACTCATCACTCATCACTCATCACTCATCACACATAATTCATAAAAACTTGAAAATAACAGGAAATACGATTCTCATCACCGGTGGGACTTCCGGTATCGGGCTGGGTTTTGCCCGGGCATTTCACAAACTTGGAAATACCGTGATCATTTGCGGCAGGAGGGAAGACCGATTGGCTAAGATAGCTGCTGAATTTCCCGGAATGATCAACCGTAAATGTGACATCAGTTGCAGTGACGAAAGAAGAAATCTTGCTACCTGGGTCATTTCAGAGTACCCGGCTTTGAATATTCTCTTCAATAATGCAGGTGTTCAGTTTGACCTTGATATGTTCCATGAGGTAAACCATGACAGGCTCTGCCAGGAGATCAGTACGAACTTTACTGCTCCGGTGCACCTGACATCTTTATTTTCCGGGCATTTATGCAAAATGGAAAATTCAGCCATCATCAATATCTCTTCAGGACTTGCCTTTGTACCAATGGCTTTCATGCCGGTATATTGTGCCACCAAGGCCGCTCTGCATTCTTTCACCTTGTCAATGAGGTACCAGTTCAGGAAAACATCGCTCAGAATTTTTGAAATTGCCCCACCGGCTGTTGCCACGGAGCTAGGACATGATCATCGGGCAGATGGAACAAGTCCTCATTATGGCATTTCTGTAGATGAATTTCTGGTGGAAGCCATGGAAGCCATCAAAAATGATGTTTATGAGGCAATGGTTGACAATGCCCGCAATCTCAGAAATAAGAACGAGCAGATGTTCAATATGCTAAACCCGGCATAGAAAGAATTATGAGTGATGAGTTATGAGTGATGAGTGATGAGTGATGAGTGATAAATTGTAGTCACATGAATTGTTTTTTCTTTTTGCTGGTTGGTGAACTAACCGGTAAATTTTCATTCTCTTGTTATTCAAAGCTTTGCGGATAAGACGATAGCCGTAATTATGGATTTGCAGAATTTCATCTTTTTATGTCTTTTATTTTCAATAATTCCCCGACCTCTAATTTAGCAACGGCTTTGTTATTTCCTGTGTCAAAATGTACATAAAAGTTACGAAATAAATGATCTCCCGAAATACGACAAGCATAGGTAGAGTCATTCTTCCAATATAATGAATCAACATCTGTTTCCCATTCATTCTCTTCATTCGTTGAATCCTTTTGGAGGTAAAATTTTCCCGTTTGAAGTGATTTGTCGTAAGGATATTCATAGGTCGTAAACGGAGATCCCTCATTGGAGAAAAATGAAAAAATCTTTTTTGAATAATTATTTCTTAATATCCAAAATTCAGAAGTATTATAAAAACATCCGCCACACATTCCTCTTTGATTATTGTTAGTAATATTGGTAATTAAAAAAATCAGGGATGAATCTTTTTGTAGTCTGCAGTCTGGTAATAAATTCAATTTATTTTTATCAATTTTTTCATACAATACATATCCTATAGTTTGAGAATTGATTTGATAATTGACCGTTAATATTGGCAGCACACCTTCGCCGACTACTTCATATTTCTCAGTTGCAATCGCCTTTATATCGTAATTACCTATTTTATATTCTTTGACTTTAAGAGTGTCGGTCAAACTTTCAAGGGAGGGATAAAACCAGGTGCTATCTTTAATAAGAAAAAATGCAGAATCTCTGAATTCAAAAGTACCTGAAATAACTTTTAAATAAGGAGATTTACAATATCTGTTAATATAATTATCTTCACAGTCCAAGTTTAGAAAATTTATTGAGTTGCTTAATATATCATATTTTATAAATGGTTCAGGACACTTTTGTTCGGTTTTTATGATTGATCTGAAAACTTCTGCCTTGTCAAAATCCGATGATAATCCAATATCTTCTGCTGAATAGAATAGATCTAAATTTCCTTGAAAAGTTCCTTGTCGTAACTTACCATTATCAAGTATAAGAAGCGAGGCAATGCGGTCATAATCATCAAATTTATTTGAATTAGGATATGCTGATCCAATTATTAAAAAAGAAGGTTTTTTAGATGGCATTTTATATATTAATCTGACAGGAAACATGAGCCAAAATGTACTTGTTAAGTAGTTTTCAACCAATTCTTTTTCTTTAGGTAAAATAGCTGAGTTTTGACCAAATAGGTTAAGACTTATGAATAAAAAGAGGAAAAATATTTTAAATGGTTTAATCATATCAGTAATAACGGTTAATATTTGCATGATTTCCAATATTTGCCAATAATGTTGGTATTTTCAACTCATCACTCATCACTCATCACTCATCACTCATCACTCATCACTTACAGTTTAATTACTCTTCTAAGAAATACCTGCTTTTCACCTGTTATTTTAAGGGAATAGACTCCGGCCGGGAAATCACTGATATTAATTTCAGTTTTTGTATCTTTAATAATGACGGATTGCTTCTCCTGACCGGTGATATCGTATAATATTAATTTATCGCCATAAGATTCCTGTAGAGTTATTATTGTAATTTTTGAATACGTGGGATTCGGATAAACAAATATCTCATGAACATTTTCAGCAATGACAGGTTTTATGCCATTGATTAAACCGGAATTACATAAAAAATCATAAGAATTATCCGTTGTATTATTTCCAAGCTGACCAACATAATTAGCCCCGGTAGAGCAAATAACATCCAGGGGTTGTTTCAGCCCGACCGTATGAAAACCATATACACTTGAGTTGTAGGCAAATCCTTCCGCAGGTGAAATGCTTACCCAATCGGAATCAGTACCAATCTGAACCGGAACAGTTTGCTGATCAGTATTCCCATTTCCCAGTTGTCCATAATAATTAAAGCCCCATGACCAAAGTGTACTATCTTCTTTAATAGCAAAAGAAAATGATGAACCGGCAGCAATCTTAAGCCAATTATTATCACTTCCTATTAAAAAAGGGGAATTTTTTTGTGCAAGTGTTCCTGTTCCCAGTTGCCCATTTCCATTGAATCCCCAGGCCCATAGTGTATTATTATTTTTTAAACCCAGAGAAAATTCAAATCCTGCAGAAATATCTTTCCAGTCCGAATCAGTTCCAATCTGAACTGGTACGAGAGATTGACCAATAGTGCTATCGCCCAGTTGACCACCGGAATTAGCACCCCATGCCCACAAAGTACCGTCACTTTTTATGGCCAGTGAATGTGCTCCGCCAGCAGAAATTTTTACCCAATGTTCGAAACCGATCTGGACAGGATAATATTTGCTGGTAGTTGAACTGTCACCAAGTTGTCCGATATAGTTGAACCCCCAGGCCCACAGTGTACTGTCTTTCTTTATGGCCAGCGAATGTGCCTGACCTGCTTCAACAATCTTCCAGTCAGTACCATATCCAATCTGAACAGGGGAATTTCTTTGTGTAGAAGAGCTGTCACCCAGTTGTCCCACGGAATTTAACCCCCATGCCCAAAGTGAGCCATTTGATTTTATTGCTAAACAATGAAATGCGCCGTCAGTTATATTAATCCAGTCATGATCAGTTCCGATTTGTACCGGTACCAACTGCATGTCAGTGCTATTTATTCCGAGTTGCCCGTTTCCGTTAAAGCCCCATGCCCAAATAGTGCTGTCAGAGCGGAGGGCTGTAGAAAATTCCCCGCCGCTGGTTACTTTCAGATATGTCTGCGAATAAATATTTACCGAGATAAATGTGATAACATAAAACAAAAATATCTTTCTCATTTTTATTTATTTTCTCCTGTCAATTAATTTCAATGTTTTCTTATGGTCTGCATCTTTTTCTCTGCCATTTCAAATGCAAAGTTATCATAACCAATCTCTCTGATGCGGCAGATACAGGCAGATCTGTCTGAGCGGAGAATATAGCCTACCAGTTTAAACATGAAATTATTGTATTTTTTACAATCTTTCAGTTCAATAGTAGTACAATCCGCACAGCTCAGATGGTTATTCTGAATGCAACACTCTCTGACTTTACACCAGGTAGCTTTTACATTATCCCTGCACCCAGAGCATTTACCCATCAGATATTTTCCACAGGCACCGCAATACAAGCCACAGTAAGCGACGAGATTTTTATCAGCAGTAATTTCTTTCCGGTTCATATGATTGATAGAGTTACGAATATTGATCCAACTAAGGTGGAATGTGTAATGAGTATTAACAAATAAGAACAGGTAAATTATGATTGCAGGCTCATCTGCCTGAGGTTTTCCCTGGCATCTGGTACAAATGAAAGTATTCCTGCAACTTTGCTGCAAGTATCCAATTCAGGGCAGCTACCGCAAGTGACAAAGCCTTTTTCAATAGCACAGTTTCTGATCTCGCATTCATAGCAATGCCCGATCTTTACCCCGTCCTGCCTGCATCCCAGACAGTTGATCATTTCAGCAGTGAAGTCCGGAGCTTTATACTTAACGGCCCATTTTTCAGCAGTGGCTTTCCTAAGGGCATCATCATTACTGATAGTAGCTATTCTTGCATCGCAAGTAGCACAATCCAATCCGCAGCAAGAAATAAATTTTTCCATTTTGTCTTTTTTATAATTGAAGATTATTATTATTTATAATTGAAGTCATGGGTCACAAGTCAAGGGTCATGAAATGTGGTAATGTGGTAATGTGGTAATGTGGTAATGTGATAATGTGATAATGTGATAATTATTTACATGATACCTTTTACCTGATTCTTGATTCTTGATTCTTGATTCCTGATTCTTGATTCTTGATACCTGATACCTGATAAGTGATTCATCACTCATCACTCTAAAAATTCTCCTCTCTCAACTGCATATATGCTTTAGGGTGCAGGCAGGCAGGGCACATCTCAAGAGCTTTTGCCGATTCGTATACATAACCGCAGTTACGGCAAATCCACCATACCTTGCCCTCCTTAATAAAAACCTTGTCCTCAGAAATATTTTGTAATAATTTCAGATACCGGCGCTCATGCTCTGCTTCAACTTTTGAGATCATTTTAAATGCAGTGGCAATTTCGGGGAACCCTTCTTCTCTTGCTGTTTCAGCAAAATGGGGATATAATTCACTCCATTCTTCATGCTCACCTTCCGCTGCAGCTTTCAGGTTTTCAGCAGTAGTGCCAATCTTTCCGGCCGGGTACATTGCAGTTATTTCTACCATCCCGCCTTCCAGAAATTTGAAAAAGCGTTTGGCATGTTCTTTTTCCTGGTTAGCTGTTTCCTGGAAAATGGCTGAAATCTGCTCATATCCTTCATTTTTTGCAGCCTTTGCAAAAAAATCGTACCTGTTCCTTGCTTGCGATTCACCGGCGAAAGCTTTCAACAGGTTTTGTTCTGTTTTTGTTCCTTTTATCATATTCGTCATTTTTAATGAATTTCAAATTTTTAAAGTCGATCGTAATATAGTCGTAAGTCGTAAGTCGTAAGTCGTAAGTCATAAGTCATAAGTCATAAGTCATAAGTCATAAGTCATAAGTCATAAGTCATAAGTCATAAGTCATAAGTCATAAGTCATAAGTCAGAAGTCATAAGTCATAAGTCATAAGTCATAAGTCATAAGTCATAAG
>JAPLDU010000119.1 GCA_026391255.1 Bacteroidia bacterium
ACCTTCTCCTGGTTTGAAAGCTATCGAAGGCTTAGTAAAGACTATGAATACTTGACAGATACAAGCGAAACAATGATACAATTAGCAATGTTACGACTCATGCTTAACAGACTTGAAAAATAAATTCAAAACAGTTTCTAACAATCTATAGCATTTATTTTACAAACTTATTACCCACCCCTTCCCCTCCCTGCCAGCAGGGAGGGGATTGAGGGAAGGGTAAAAAAACAGATTTCCCGTTTTTCTGGAACAGTTCCAAATCTTCACAATTGCGTCTCTGGCGCCCTTTGCGTTATTGTCCTTTTTACATCCTTTTCTTCCACTCTATGATAATGTCTGTAATCTAAAGCCTACAATCTGAAAACCTATAGCCTGAATACCTCCCATTAAAACTGAAAATAAATGAATTCCAACTCACCGAACACACCAAATATTGTAATAAACAAAACAGCAGCAATATACACAGACCAACGTATGAGTACCGGTTTTTTTCCTAACCATGGAACCAGCCTGTATTTAGAATTAAAATATTCTGTAACATACAAAAAAACAATTAGTAACAAAGCAAGGATAAAATCATTATTTGCAAATAAGCTGAGAATATTTCCGGTATCTGAGATGAAGGCAGCATGTCGGATCAATACGAATGAGTCATGAATTGATCTGGCACCGAAAAATAATGTGGCAAAGCTTATCAGCAAAGTAGTGGTAATGATCCCTAATGTTTTTAAAAGTACCGGGAACTTTGTCAGTCTCGTGATCTCAAATAACTTATGGCGTGGTTTATCAGTCCAGATTTCCACCAGTTGATATGTACCGTGCAATACTCCCCAGATTATAAATGTCCAGTTCGCGCCATGCCATAATCCACTGATAAAAAACACGATAAAAATATTGTAATACCATCTCCATTTACCAACGCGGTTACCGCCAAGCGGGATGTACAGATAGTCCCTGAACCATGAAGTCAGAGATATATGCCAACGCTTCCAGAAGTCAAAGATCGAAGTCGAGAACAGTGGAGAATTAAAGTTTTTCATCAGATTGAATCCCATTACCCTCGCGGCGCCTCTTGCAATATCAGTATAGCCTGACAAATCATTATACACCTGTATATGAAGCAGTACTGATGTTAAAATAATCCTCCATCCATAATAATCTTCCGGATGATTAAAAACTGGAGCAACAAACATAGCCAGGCGGTCGGCTATGACTACTTTTTTAAACATACCCCAAAACATGAGCTTCAGCCCGTCAATGAATCTCGAATGGTCGTATTTCTTTACTTCACGAATTTGCTTCAGAAGGTTATAAGGTCTTTCAATAGGACCGGCGACCAACTGAGGATAAAACATCACATAGAGGGAATAAATTCCGAAATGATGTTCAGCTTTGTACCTGCCATAATAGACTTCCATTACATAGGCAAGACTCTGGAATGTATGGAAAGATAAACCTATTGGCAGAAGAAGATCAATAAATCCTGAACTTTCGGTTTTGCAGATACCATATTTATTAAGAAAAGGTTTAAGAGGGGTCAGAAGGTTATCAGAAAGTGAATAAGCAAGTCCCGCCTTTTGTGATAAAAGAATAAAATTGAAATGAATGAAATTAAAGTATTTAAAAAAGAACAACAATAAAACAGTTGATAATATACTGATTATCAAATATAATTTTTTGCTTTTCCCATTTGATCTCTCAATAAATATGGCAGCCCAGTAATCAATGAATATTGCAAGAAAAAGTACGAAGATATAAGCCGGAATAAATGCAACATAAAAGAAGCAGCTGGCCAGTAAAAGCAATAACCACCTGAAACGATGCGGTGTAAGAAAATATAATCCTGTGACAACAGGAAAAAAGATCAGAAAATCAATTGAATTAAAAAGCATGAAAACCTATTATTTCATGAAAGCACAATAATATTTAACATTTGTGAGAAAGCAAAAGAATTCAAATTTGAAGATTTGAAAATATGATAATTTGAAAATCGCAATAATTGGAGCTATAAATTTATTCAAATAAGCGTAGTAGAGTATTGGCAGGGCCAGGTCAGGAACCACCTTGCTTCGCACCCTGTTCGATGCTCATCCCAATGTGATCATACCTGTTGAATCTCCATTTATTGTCAGGCTATATCATAAATACGGGCATTACAGGTACTGGAACAAAACAACACTTCTGAATTTCTGGGATAATCTTCAGAAAGTGCTGTACTTCGAAAACTGGACCATCGACAGAGATAAATGCAGGAATGACCTGCTTTTATGTGAAGGAGCAATTGACTACCAGACAATATGTAAAATAGTTTACTCCAATTACATATCTTACTTTCCCAAAAAAGAGGTAAAAATATTCGGGGATAAAAACCCTGTGTATTCTCTGTCAATCAAAACATTATATAAATTATTCCCGGAATCAAAATACATTTACCTGACCAGGGATTACAGGGACCATATTCTGTCAATGATCAGAACCGGATTATATGCATCTGATGTTCTTGCCCTTGCATATCGCTGGCGCTATTCAGCCAGGTCAATATTTACACTGATGAAAAAACATCCGGAATCATTCTATATGGTCCGTTATGAAGATTTCGTGAGTGATCCAAATCATTACCTCAGCAGGATGTGCAATTTTATTGGTATTGATTTCATGCCTGAAGTACTTGAATTTCATAAGAATGAGGCAGCCGTTAACCTTGTGCCAAAGGATATCCGTCAGAAATTCTTCAGCAATTTATTTAAACCTGTTGATGCCAGCCGTACCGGTCTCTGGAAAAAGCAGATGAATGATGAAGATGTGAGGAAGGCGGATATGATGGTAGGTCAATGGGCTGAAAGACTTGGATATACAAGAAAATTCAATGATTTTAACATGAGCGACTGGTTAAAGGTCATTCCGGTAAAACTATCTCTTGATATTTACTATTCGCTTGGATTTCTCAGGAAAAGATTGCCGCGGTGGATGAGAAGCGGGAAACATACCCACAAGGCCAAAACTCCTGAAGAATAATAAAATATTTTATATTCATCAAGTGATTGCAGGGATCATCGGGAAAAGACCCTATCGGTGATTTGTATACTTTCTCTCATTTTACTTATTTTACAGGAAATTAATGCTGGCCGGAAGAATATATCTTACGGTCTTTCTGAAATAAATGACAATAATGCAGGCGAATTCCGGGAATAAATCTGAGACCATCCCGTTTTTTTTTATCATTGGCAGGGCTCGTTCCGGTACAACCCTGCTCAGAATGTTTTTTGATGCTCATCCCAATATCTGCATCCCGCTTGAATCACCAGTCATTCTGCATTTATTTCCAAAATATGGTAAAATCAGGAAGTGGGATGAAGTATTGAAGACCAGTTTCTGCGACGACTTATATCTTGTAAAGGATTTTGATAAATGGAAAACAAACAGGGATCAGGTGTTGGCAAGCCTTATCAACCAGAAGAGAGAAACGGATTTTCAGAATCTGATCAGGCAGGTGTACCTGAATTACCAGTCAGTCTTTGAAAAAAAAGATATCATTCTGATTGGTGATAAAAACCCTGTTTATTCGGTAAATGCTTTTGATATTTTCAACATCTTTCCCGACGCAAAATATATTCATCTTACCCGTGACTACCGCGACCATATTCTTTCAATGGTCAGTTCAAAACTGCTGACTCCTGTGGTGCTTTTCCTTGCCTACCGTTGGAAACAGTCGGCAAAAGAAATGATAAGACTTAAAAGAAAACATTCCTCTCAGTTTTATACAATCAGGTATGAAGATTTGGTGAGCAATCCGGGTAAATATATGATAGAAATGTGTTCATTCCTTGGTATCGTTTACGATCCGGGCATGATCCATTACCATTCAAAAATGGAACCCAACATCAGGGAAAATCTTTCAGGCATGGTGGAAAATCATCATAAAAAAGTTTTTGAACCGGTAAGTACTGACCGTATTGGTGTATGGAAAACCGGTATGAATGACAGAGACGTCCGGATTGCAGACCTTGTAGTTGGAAAATATGCCGGCATTTCGGGATACGAAAGAAAATACCCACAATTCGATATTCTTTTGTATTGCAGGCTGATACCTGGTCTTGTTTGGGAACGCCTCTCCTATTCCATCAAAAAGATGACAACCCGCATTCCCTATCGAACTAAAACAAGGATGAGGACAATGTTTCCACGGCTTGCTGCAGCCATTTCAAAAACCGGGAAGTAGCAATTTATGGTTCTGTTCTAAAATTAATGGATCACTAAATTCTTCTGTATTCTATGATTATTATTGCAATTAAATTGATTAATAATTAAATGAACAATTTATAGCATTTATTTTACAAGCATTTTACCCACCCTTCCCCTCTCTGCTGGCAGGGAGGGGATTGAGGGTAGGGTAAAAAGACAAATTTCCCATATTTTTGGAACAGAACCTAAATTATTAATGTTACACTGATATAAAATGGATTATGGAAACAAAGATGAATAAGGAAGAGATAACAGATTTGCCATTCTTTTTTATCCACGGGCCGCCACGCTCCGGTACCACCCTGCTTGCATCGCTGTTTGATGCACATCCTTCAGTAATGCTTCCGTTTGAATGCCCGCTGATCATCAATATTTATTCAAGATATTACAAAACAATTAACTGGGATAAAAAGACCATCATACGGTTCTGCCGGGATATTAAAAAGCAGAGAAAATTTGATAGCTGGGATGTTGATCATGATCAGTTGCTTAACTACCTGCTTACATCAGAAGGCAAGGCAGATTTTGAGACCATGATCAAGGCTGTTTACCTGAATTTCAACTCCTTATTCCGTAAAGAAAATATCAAAATCATTGGTGATAAAAACCTGGTGTACAACATTTACCCGGACAGGCTTGCCGGATTATTCCCGGAAGCAAAATTTATCCACCTGACCCGTGATTACAGGGATAATATTCTTTCGATACAAAAAATGGATTTCGAAGCGCCATTTGCCTCTTTGCTTGCTTACCGGTGGCGCTATGCAGCAAAGCAGGCAGAGAAACTGAAGAAGAAAATTCCATCTTCTTTTTTTACCATCAAATATGAAGACCTGGTGCAGGATCCATCATATCATTTGGGAAAAATGTGCGAATTCCTTGGTATTACATATGATCCTTCAGTACTTGACTTTCATAATATCAAAGATGAATTATTCAGAAAATTCCCGCGTGAACACATTGAGCGCTATCATAGCAGTTTACTGAACCCGGTTGATGCCACAAAAATCTACGGATGGAAAAAATCGATGCCTGAAAAAGAAGTCATGATTTCTGATGCGGCAGTAGGAAAATGGGCTGAAATGGAAGGTTATGAGAGAAAATACAAAACAATAAAACCAAAGTTGTATTTCTATATGATTATCGGAATACTGTACGGCTGGCTTGCCTATCAGTTACGCTTTACTGTTGATCTGTTGCCATTCAGATTAAAATCCTATATTCGCAACAAGGGACCTTTGGTAGCGGTTTTATATAACCGTATTATTTTAAAAAAATGATCAATGATCAGGAAATTAGACTGTAGGCTTTTAGGCTGTGGACTTTTATGAGTTATGAATTATGAGTTATGAATTATGAGTTAAAAGATTTGACTTGTGACTTATGACTTATGACTTTTGTCTAATTAACCTGATTAGGCGCTTTGGAAACAACACTTACCAACATGTTGTGGCTGATCTTATTCCCGTGAAACGGATTTAATTTTCAAATTTGCACATTTTCAAATTTTCAAATTAATTTTGTTACTAAAATAATTTACTCATTTGGCTGAAAGAGGTTTTTTCCGGGATGTAATCAGTGTTATGAATACCAACACATTCACGACCATCATCAGGTTTGTGATTGGTATCATGATAGCCCGTGCCCTTGGCCCGGCAGGGAAAGGATTATATGCAGCCATTCTGGTTGTTCCAAACATGATCTTTTCCATTACCGAGTTGGGAGTCAAAAGAGCAACCATTTACCATATCGGGGAAAAGATATATCCACCTGAACAGGTGATCGGTGTATTATTATTTTTCATGCTCATTACAAGTACCTTAGGCATTATTATCTCTGCAGGAGTTTATCACTTCATGAATAATCCAAATATAACCCTGCCGCTCGTAATGATCTCATTGCTTGGTATACCGGCACAACTGATCACCAAGTATACCAACGGTATTTTTATCGGAAAGGAACAATACCGCATTTCCAATTTCCTCAGGTACCTGCCTATCATTCTTAATTTGCTGTTTATCGTCATCTTTGTAATCCTGATCAAATGGTATGTGTTAGGGGCATTACTCGCCATCCTGGTAGCCAATGTACTGACTGCCGTTTATTCGTTCGATCTGATCCTTAAGAACCACCGTCTGAAAATACAGTTCGATATTAAAATATTCAAAAGCATCATTCAGTTAGGAGCAGTGTATGCTATTGCCATGTTCCTGGTAAAGCTAAATTTCAGGATTGATGTACTGATCATGCAAAGCCTGACATCCCTGAAAGAAGTAGGTTTTTACAACCAGGGAGTAACGGTGGCCGAAGGCTGGCAGGCTCCTTTTGCCATTGGTGCGGTGGTATTGAGTACAAGTGCAAATTCAGGCAACCAGGAAGTGGTAAATAATCAGGTTGCCAAACTGTTCAGGTTGACCCTGCTGATGGTCATTATCGCATCGGCATTCATATTCTTTGCCTCTCCCCTTCTTGTTCCCTTGATCTATGGAAGAAATTTCACACCCAGTGTGCAAATTACCCAGTATATTATCCCAGCCATTGTAATAGTCATACTGGCAAAAATACTCGCCAGCCGGCTGGCCGGCCTCAAAAAGACCTATATTGTGATATTCGTACATTTACCTGCGGTGATTATCAATATCATCTTCAACCTGATGTTAATCCCGAAATACGGGGCCATGGGTGCCGTGATTGCAACGAATATCAGTTATTCCTTTATGGCCATAGGAATCCTGGTTATTTATTCAAGAGTGATCCACCGTCCGGTATCTGATATCTTCAGGTACAGGAAGAGTGACTTTGATTTTATTCCGGAGCTGAAACCAGTATTGCTCAGATTGACAGGTCTTAAAAAGCCCGAATCAAAACATTTTAAGAAATACGGAAATAGAGAAGCAGAAAAGAAAAACTTTGAAGAAGATTTTTTCCCCGATAGCCAGGAATATTAATAGCTGAAAGGGGAAATTTTTAAATCCGGATCGTACAAACCTTTATTACCGGAACTGTGAAAATCCATGTCGTAGAAATAGACAGTACTCCCGTTTTCCCCTGTCTTTTTTTGAATTACTATGGGTAATGTTTCCAGGAGTTTGCCTGCTGCCTGTGCCAGACCTGATTCAAAATCTTCCCTGTAAAAAATAATGTACAGGTTATTATCGCCTCCTGATAATTTGGAAGCTGCTTTCCGCAACTTGCGGGTAGATTCTTCAAAACTTTTACGTGTCAGTACATATTGCTGGTTTTCAATACCCTCCTGTCCGGGACATAATTGATATCCCAGTTTTTTATTGTATGATATGGATCTCAGGTTATCTTTTAATATCCTGATATATGATTCCTTCCCATTGAGCAGATAGAGACTGATCTCTATCATGATCAGGGAAGCACAGACAGGAATAAATGTATTACTGTATTTTTCATAAGCAATGAGAATCCCTGATTCTGTGGTGCCTTTCCCGTTCCTGTCAAGGTTCTTCTCGTTGATCATTCCGATCTTTTCATTGTTGTGCTCAATGATGTAGAAAAAATTATCTGGATTATTGACTGTTTCAAACCATTTCTGCTGCATCTCAGGGCTTATGTATTCCCTGTATTCCATGAATTGCCTCACATAATCAGAATTGCGCCAGGTCCTGAGAAGTTCAAGATCGTCTGCGCAAAGCCTTCTTAATGTGACTCCGTACTTTACTAATTTCATCAGCAGACCGCTACTAACAAATTAAAGAATTTTCCTGATGGAGTAAGGTGGCTTTTGATTCTGAACCTGCAGAATCCTGTTCAGGTACTCGCCAATAATACCGAGACTGACAAGGATGATACTGGAACTGAAAAGGATAGCCACCATAAGTGAGGTATATCCGAGAGGTACATTGAAGAAAATTTTCCTGATAATAAAATTCACACCCATCAGAAAAGACAGAAATGACAGGATCAATCCCCCGTATGTCATAAACTTAAGTGGAATGACAGTGTAATAAATCGTAATATTGACAAATAATTTAAACAATTTAAAAAAAGTGTAGGTTGATTCCTGGTATTTCCGTTTTTCATGCTTAACCTCCACAAAGCCAATGTCCCTGGTGTACCATAACAATAGTTCATCAATATAAATAAAGTTTTGCCGGTGATTGATGAGCTTATCGGAAAGTTCCCTGGAGAAGATTTTAAAAGAGGATCCTTTCCCCGGCGCATCATTATCTCTTTTCTTAGATGAATCCTTCATCATTTTACTTCCCTGGTTCCTGATAAATGAATGTTTCTTTTTAACAAGATCACCATAGACCAGGTCATATGAACCCTCTTCGAACTTTTCTATTAGTTTTCTGATCTCTTCCGGTGGAATCTGTAAGTCATCATCAATGGTTACCACGTATTTTCCTTTCAGAAAATGCAATCCACAAAAGATAGCAGTATGCTGTCCGAAGTTTTTGGTAATTTTGATGGCAGCAATCAGGCTGGGGTACTGTATTTTCAATGATTCGATCACTTTCCAGCTATTATCC
>JAPLDU010000033.1 GCA_026391255.1 Bacteroidia bacterium
TGCCCAAAAGTACTAAGCGAAGCGATCTCACGAACCCCGACTTGTCGGGGTGAGTAACCAAAAGGGCACCACGAACGAGAATACAACATGCACTTTCGCACAGGCCAACGCTATCGGGTCTGTGCATGTTGTATTCCGCACCGTTCGTGGACAGCCAACGCACAGGGCTTTCATCGTAACATTTATGAAAAAAAGAATATATGAAAACAAATCTTTTTTCAATCATAAAGCTGAAATTATGGGTGCGAAGCATAAAACATAAAATTCCTTATCAACGAATTGCTGTTCGAGTGAAGTCGAGGATGGTTTCTGAGCTTGCCGAAGACCGAGACGGAACGAGTTCAATTCGTTAAGTCTTTTTTGCATACTTTTTGTGACGACAAAAAGTATGAAGAAAAATACAGATAATCATCTGGTAAAAATTCAAAATAGTTTCTCAAAGAATGAATTATTTAGATTTCATCTTTCTGGTGCCTTTGGTTTGGGGAGCATACCGGGGATTTACAAAAGGGTTTATCATATCTCTTGCTTCTGTGGCCGCTTTGTTATTAGGGATATACTGCGCTTTCAGGTTGTCGGGTTTTACGGCAAATATCATGGAGAAGCAATTACACTGGCACCCGGATAAGGTAAAGATCATTGCTTTCGCAATCACTTTTATCGTGATTCTCGTCGGAGTACATTTGCTGGCAAAGCTTCTCGATAAATTGCTCAGCTCTGTTTCGTTGGGCTGGCTTAACCGAATTCTTGGTCTTTTTTTCGGTGTGCTTAAATATGCATTTCTATTGAGTGTGCTCTTAGTATTATTGGCAAAAATGGAAACAAGGCATACATTGATTCCCGCTGCCGACAAAGAAAAATCATACCTCTACAAGCCATTGTCACGCTTGTTTCCGGGAATTTTCCCGTATTTTAACTTCAATGAGTACCAAATATTTGACCACGTGAAACCTACGGAGAAAATAGTGGTTTGAATATTCAGCCAGTCAATATCTTATTTCCGGAATCTTGACAAGTTTTGGTAAAAAAATCAAAATACAAATCACGAAAAACAAATAATTAACAATATCAAAATTTCAAAATTGTCATTTTGTAGATTGAAATTTATTTGTTATTTGTATTTTGAGATTTGTGATTTTTTTATTTGGTTCTGGCGCTTACAGGTTAGGTTTTTAAAATTGATACTAATGACTATCTTTGCGGCCCTGAATTATGCGGATGTGGCGTAATGGTAGCCGCGCAAGACTTAGGATCTTGTGCCCTCGGGCGTGGGGGTTCGAGTCCCTTCATCCGCACTTGATCAGAGTCTGTCCATTATACAGTATTTAGATTGACGAATATCGATTAACGATTTTAGATTTTTGATGTTATCATTAAATCAGATGATTACATAAACAATGACAAATACTAATTACATATTCTGACTATTTGCATATTAAAAATATAACATGAACATTGAAAGATTAGACATTGATCCGGTTAATATTACTCTTAATCTGAAGATTGAAAAGGCTGATTATGAGCCAAAGGTTGAAAATGCTTTGAAAGATTACAGACGTAAGACCGATATAAAAGGCTTCAGACCAGGAACAGCGCCTCTCGGACTTATTAATAAAATGTACGGTAAAGTAATATTATACGATCAGGTCACTAAACTGGTATGGGATTCTTTGGAAAAATTCATCGAAGAAGAAAAACTGGATATTTACGGTGAACCATTACCCGGTGAGAAAAGCCTTTCGGAAAATGATTGGGAAAACCCTTCAGATTTTAATTTTAGCTTTGATTTGGGTCTCAGACCGGCTATTGACCTCGAGGCAGATCTGCCGGCCTCTGTTCCATGGTATAAGATCACTGTTGAAAAAGAGAGTGTCGAAAATTATATTGAACGTTTGAGAATTGAAACCGGAAAAAATGTCATTCTGGAAGTTTCAGATGCCCATAGTTATCTGAGTGGTAAATTGACGGAAGTCAATGCAGACGGACAACAAATAAATGATGGTTTACAAACCGACAAAGCGGATATTATGGTTGAAACTTTGAAAGACGAGGAATTGCGCAATAAATTATCCGGTTTGAAAATTGGTGATTCAATTCAGTTCAGTTCCAAAGCTTTGATGCCGTATCATTTACAAAAATTCTTTGATATCCCGAAGGAAAAAGCAGATGAACTGGATGTTAACCTTTCTTACCTGATTGATGGTATTTCTGTTTTTCAAAAATCAGATCTGGACCAGGATTTCTTTGATAAAGTACTTGACAAGGGAAAAGTAACATCAGTTGAAGAATTTAATAATGAGATTACCCAGATACTGAGAGCAGAATACGATGCTTCCTCAGATTCATTATTTTATTATGATGCGAGGGAAATGCTGACTGAAAGCCTGATATCCGGTTTCCCTTCCGCTTTCCTGCAAAGATGGCTGATCTTTTCACAAAAATCTACTGATAAAAAAGATCTTGTAGAAAATTGGAAGGAGTATGAACTTGAAATAAAATGGATTGCTATCAGGGACAAAATTATTTCTCAAAATAAAATCGACGCCAGTGATGAGGATCTTCAGAAACTGGCTGCCAAAGAGGCTCTCGCAATGTTCAGAAACTACGGTATTTTTAACCCTGACGAAAAGACACTTCACAATGTAAGCCAGAAGATAATTCAGGATGACAAAGAGAAGGAAAGCCTGCGTGACAAGATAATACAACTTAAACTTACTGAATTTTTCAAACAAAAATTTCACATCGAGGAAAAGGAGATTAACCTTCAGGAATTTAATGAATTAATGCTAAAGCAACAGGACAAAAGACATTCTCTGCATTCTCATGATCACGACCATGATCACAACCACGATCACGACCATGATCACGACCATGATCACGACCACGACCATGATCACGACCATGATCATGACCATCATCAACGGGAAGATCAATCGAACTCCGCCTCCGACGGACGAACTCAGCATACGTCGGACGAACATGACGAACTGAGCCAAAATGACTCTCATGACTCTCATGACGTTCATGACGTTCATGACTCCCATGACGAACTGAGCCAAAATGACTCCCATGACTCTCATGACGTTCATGACTCCCATGACTCTCATGACGTTCATGACTCCCATGACGCCCATGACTCTCATGACTCACCCGATAATTAGAATCGAAAATTAAAGTTATAATTAAGTTAAGTAATTTACTCAAAATTTGATTTTTATGGAAAATGATAATGAATTTAAAAAGTTTGCTGTTAAGCATATAGGTGTGAATAGCATGATGCTTGACAAATACACATCAGTTTTCAACAATTATATATCACCCACTATCATTGAGGAACGCCAGTTAAACATTGTCACCATGGATGTATTTTCGCGACTGATGATGGACAGGATTATTTTCCTGGGTTTACCCATTGATGACTATGTGGCGAATATCATTCAGGCTCAGCTTTTATTCCTCGATTCGGCCGATTCAACCAAAGATATACAGATATATTTCAATACACCGGGGGGCTCAATTCACGCCGGACTGGGTATTTATGACACGATGCAATATATAAGTTCAACAGTGGCAACGATCTGTACAGGTATGGCTGCATCAATGGGAGCAGTGCTCCTGTCGGCTGGAAGCAAGGGAAAGCGTTCTGCATTGCCTCATTCAAGGGTGATGATACATCAGCCCATGGGTGTTGCTCAGGGACAGGCTTCAGATATTGAAATTACTGCCAGGGAAATTCAAAAACTGAAAAAGGAATTGTACGAAATCCTGGCTCTTCATTCCGGTAATCCCTACAAAAAAGTGGAAAAAGATTCTGAACGTGATTACTGGATGACAGCCCAGGAAGCTAAGGATTACGGTATGATAGATGAAATACTGATCAGGAATAAACCGAGCAAATAGACTCTGTCTGTAATATTCAATATTTTGATTGACGAATATCGATTAACGATTTTAGATTTATGATGTTATCATTAAATCAGATGATTATATATACTTCATAAATCAAAAATCGTTAACTTAGCGAAGCGATTTCACGAACACCTTAAAAAATAAAATATAATTGTGAGTAATCCTTGTTCTTAAATCAGTTTAAAAACAAACACTAAATAGTGAATGTTGGAATTTTAAATGTTCCAGTTTCACAATAAAGCTTTTATGTAATGACAGAAAAATGCTCATTTTGCGGGAGACTTAAAAAGGATGTTAATATCCTGATATCAGGTACGACAGGTTTTATTTGTGATTTTTGTGTCGACCAGGCGCAAGTCATAGTTAATGAGGAGATTGAAAAAAAGAACAAATTTGACCTGAAAAAGGTCAGGCTTCTTAAACCTGCGGAGATAAAACGGTTTCTTGACCTGTATGTAATCGGCCAGGATGATGCTAAGAAGTTCCTGTCGGTGGCTGTTTACAACCATTATAAAAGAATCATGAATCCTGTGAGTGTGGATGATGTTGAAATTGAAAAATCCAATATTATTCTTGTAGGCGAAACAGGTACCGGTAAAACATTACTTGCACGTACTATAGCAAAAATGCTGCATTTGCCATTTAGCATTGTTGATGCAACCGTTCTGACCGAAGCAGGTTATGTAGGCGAAGATGTGGAGAGCATTCTTACACGATTATTACAAGCTGCCGATTATAATGTAAAAGCAGCGGAGAAGGGAATAATTTTCATTGACGAGATCGATAAAATTGCCCGTAAAAGCGACAATCCCTCCATTACCCGTGATGTTTCGGGCGAGGGTGTGCAGCAAGCACTTCTGAAATTACTGGAAGGATCGATAGTACAGGTTCCTCCGCAGGGAGGCAGGAAACATCCCGAACAAAAACTGATACCCATTGATACTACAAATATTCTATTTATTTGTGGCGGTGCATTCGAGGGAATTGAGAAAAAGATCGCTTTCCGTTTGAATACCAAAGTGGTGGGATATAATGCATTGCGTACTTCCGACCATATCAGGCGCGATAATATGCTGCAGTACATTGCCCCGCAGGATCTCAGGATGTATGGTCTTATCCCGGAGATTGTCGGCCGGCTCCCGGTGTTGACTTATCTTGAACCTCTTGACCGGGAAGCTTTACGACGGATTCTCACAGAACCTAAAAATGCAATTATCAAACAATATATAAAGCTGTTCCTCATGGACAACATCGAACTGACCTTCGAAGAAGATGTATATGACTATATTGTTGATAAAGCGCTTGAATTTAAATTAGGTGCCAGGGGTCTGAGGTCTATCTGTGAACTGATCATGGTTGATGCAATGTTTGAAATGCCTTCCAAAGGAGCAAGAAAACTAACCGTTACTCGACAGTACTCAGAGGAAAAACTGGGCAAAGCCAATCTCCACAGGCTGAAAGCTGCATGATTTCATCCAGTGCCTGAGTCATCTTGAAAAATTGAATTATTTTCTAATTTTGCTCATATTATTGATAGTCCTGATTCGTTGGAATTTGAAAATTTATTAATCTATTTTATTAAGGGTTCGGTCATAGGGATTTCTGTGTCGGCTCCTCTGGGACCTGTTGCTTTGTTATGTGTTCAGAAATTTCCAATTTCGTTGATAAACAACAGTTCTATCTCAGGTTAATCGGGGGACTGGTGCTGCTTACTTTCGGAATCAGGATTTACCTGACAAATACTATCAAACAGGTTAGAAATCAAAAAGTGAATAAAGTCAGATCATTCGGAGACTTTTTTACTGTTCTTTTTGTTACTATTTCCAATCCTCTCACATTTCTTTTTTTTGGAGCTGTTTTTACCGGGCTAGGGCTCGTTTCTCATGATTCAATGAATTTTTCTTCCATAGCATTGGTTGGAGGAGTAATGACAGGCACCGTCATTTGGTGGTTATCGCTCAGTACTATTATTAATGTATTCCGCTATAAGATCAGACTTCGCAGCCTTTGGTGGATCAACAAAATTGCAGGCGCTCTGATATCAGTAATAGGAATAATAGCCGTTCTCAGCATCTTCTTTATCCATAAAACTAACTGATCCCATTTTTTTCAATTCTTCCGAGGAATCTTCATTCCTGAATTGTTATTTATGATATAAATATTAAGCCATTCAGGCTGTAGGCTTTTAGACTGTGGGTATTAAATAATTAACAATAAACAATACTTCATAAACTTTATAAGCTTTACGAACTTTATAACTTTATGAACTTTACAAACTTTATAAACTTTCAACTTAAGTTATGAGCAATATTAGAAAAATCAGGCAGATATTTAATAGTACACCTGTTTTGGAAGGGGCAGGAGTACATCTTAACAGGGTTTTTGGCAATAGTCATGTTTCACTGTTTGATCCTTTTCTGCTGCTGGATGATTTTAGTTCGGACGATCCGGGAAAATATCTTGCTGGTTTTCCTTGGCACCCCCATCGCGGTATCGAAACCGTTACGTTTATTCTGGAAGGAGAAGTGGAGCATATGGACAGCCTTGGTAATGAAGGGGTGATTTCGGGCGGTGATGTGCAATGGATGACTGCAGGCAGTGGTATTATTCACCAGGAAATGCCCCATGGTGATGTCTCAGGTAAGCTGGTAGGACTGCAACTTTGGGTGAACCTGCCGGCCAGTCATAAAATGATGATGCCCCGTTACAGGGACGTAAAATCAGGAGACATTCCACGCATCGAAATCTCTCCGGGAATAGAGGTAAGAATAATCTGCGGTACAATGAACGGAACTGACGGTCCTGTAAAGGACATTGTTACTGAAATTGAATATATGTACTTTACCATGAATCAGGGATCAGATTATACGTATAAATTGAAACCCGGCCATACCGTCTTTGCTTATCTCACAGAAGGACAATGTTATTTTGATGAGAATAAAGCTCAATCTATTCGTAAAGGCCAACTGGCCCTGTTTTCAGATGGTGAAAATATCAGGATGAAATCGGATCAGAGTGGTGTCAGCTTCATATTATTATCAGGCAGGCCACTGAATGAACCTGTTGCCTGGAGGGGACCTATTGTTATGAATACCGATAATGAACTGAGGATTGCTTTTACGGAATACAACAATGGAACTTTTTTAAAACACAGAAAAGATAATTCACAAGTGTAAACCTTGGATGAAGTTTAGCCAGTCGTATACATTCCGATTAATTCATTATTCAATTACCGGAATATGAAGAAGAAAGCCCCTGTAAAGGAACCAGGGGCTTAACAAATTAACCAGGATTTTATGAAGATTTCTTTAAATTCTAAATTACTAATTATTAATGTGATAAGAATATTTCAATGATACTTTGCAAATATCCTTTTTCAATAAAATTTCAATAATTTATTGTAAATACAAATAAAACAGGTATTTAGAAACAATAATACTTATGATATTAAATCATTGAATAATTAATAAATGATAGCCAATAGTTTTATTACAAAGTTGTGTAATTGAAAATATATTCATCTATTATTTTGATGAATATCAACTATTTGTTGACGGATGTAATAATTTTTACATTGAAACTATCAGATCGGCGGGATACTCAATATTCACCAGGTACAATCCTTCAGCCGGGACTGAAATTCCTGCGGCACTGCGGTTTTTGGATTCAATGATGGTACGGATATTTTCAGGTTTAATTTTCCGTTTGCCTATATCTATCATGGTTCCTGTGATTGCCCTTACCATATTGCGCAGGAAGCGGTCGGCAGTTATGCTGAATACCAGAAGGCTGCCATTTGATATCCAGCCTGCATGGTAAATTTTGCAGATATTGGTATTCTGGTTAGTATGCAGTTTGCTGAAACTGGTGAAATCATCATACTCACCAAGCATTGCTGCAGCAGCATTCATGGCTTCCTGATCGAGGTTCCTGTAAATAAAACAGGCCAGCCCCCGGTAGAAGGGATCCTTGGTTGTGCAGATGATGTACTCGTATGTCCTGGAAAGCGCGTCAAATCTGCTGTGCGCATTATTCTTCACGGCAAATATTTTTTTTACTGCAATATCTTTAGGAAGTATACCATTAAGTTGGTAAACAAGGTTTTCATTAATTTCACGGGCAGGAGCATCAAAATGTGCAACAAAAAAACGTGCGTGAACCCCGGCATCAGTACGTCCCGCCCCGGTGGTCATGACCGGAATCTTAAACAATACTGATAAAGCTGAGTTCAATACCTGCTGAACTGAAATTTTATTAGGTTGGATTTGCCAACCGCCATATGCGCCTCCATGAAAGGATAATTCTATGAAATATCTGTTATTCAACACTTTGTTCTTTAACTTTTTTTAACAAAAATATCAAAATATTGCTTACCAGTGGCCGTTTTTGACCATGTTTGATTTTCGGGGCAGTATATTTTTATTTTGTTTATGACCCCGCTCTGTGAATATGAAGTAATCATTGAAATAATTTATTTTATGAATGTAACAGTTGATATCAAAGTATTAAACGACATGATCCAGAAAGAAAGTTCATTTATTGATCTTGTCACGATTGAAATGAATAAAGTCATCATAGGCCAGAAGCATCTGACTGAAAGCCTGCTGATCGGTCTGTTATCGAATGGACATATTCTTCTGGAAGGAGTGCCCGGTCTTGCAAAGACCTTAGCTATTAATACATTGGCACAGACAATCGACGCTAAGTTCAGCCGTATTCAGTTCACTCCCGACCTGTTACCTGCTGACCTCATCGGTACAATGATCTACAGTCAGAAACAGGAAGATTTCATCGTGAAAAAAGGACCGATTTTCACAAATTTCGTTCTTGCTGATGAAATCAACCGCGCCCCGGCAAAAGTTCAGAGTGCATTGCTCGAAGCTATGCAGGAAAGACAGGTTACCATTGGTCATGAATCGTACCGGCTCGAAGAACCATTCCTGGTAATGGCCACACAGAATCCCATTGAGCAGGAAGGCACCTATCCTTTACCCGAGGCACAGGTCGACAGGTTTATGCTTAAGGTGGTTATTGACTATCCTAAGAAAGATGAGGAAAAACTGATCATCCGTGAAAACCTGGAAAAAGTATTTCCCAGGGCCAATACCATTTTAAAACCTTCGGATATCATCAATGCCCGTGGTGTAGTGAAAGACGTGTATATGGATGAAAAGATCGAACGGTATATTCTTGACATCGTTTTCTCTACACGTTATCCCGAAGAATATAATCTGGCAAAATTCAAGAATATGATCAGTTATGGCAGCTCACCGCGTGCAAGCATTTATCTTGCCATGGCTTCCAAGGCATTTGCATTTATCAAACGCCGCGGTTATGTGATACCTGAAGATGTCAGGGCAGTTTGCCATGATGTATTACGCCATCGTATCGGCCTGACTTACGAAGCTGAAGCTGAAAATATCAGTTCGGTGGACATTATCAATGAAATTTTAAATACAGTTGAAGTTCCCTGATTGTAAAACTTATCCTGGATTTCGATGCATGTATTCCCGGATTCAGATGAATGGTTTATGGTCAGGAATGATTGTAATCAAGGGTTTTCCGTATTACCCGGAAGAAAAAATGTAATAAATAAATTGTATATCTGGCAAACAGTATGGAAACAGCAGAACTGTTAAAGAAGGTCAGGAAAATAGAAATTAAGACAAGAAGGTTGTCAAAACATCTCTTTGCAGGGGAGTACCATAGTGCTTTTAAAGGTAAGGGTATGACATTCAGTGAAGTGCGGGAATATCAGTATGGCGACAACATTCGTGATATTGACTGGAATGTGACTGCCCGTTTTAATAAACCCTATATCAAAATTTATGAAGAGGAAAGAGAACTAACTGTTATTCTGATTATTGACGTCAGCGGTTCAAAAGAATTCGGTACTGTTCACCAGTTCAAGCAGGACCTGGTTGCTGAAATTGCAGCCGTGTTATCCTTCTCAGCGATTAATAACAATGATAAAATAGGAGTGATCTTTTTCAGTAATAAAATTGAAAAATTCATTCCTCCCAAGAAAGGAAGGAAACATATCCTTCGTGTTATCAGCGAGTTATTGAATTTTCAGCCAGATAACAGAGAGACCAATATCAGTGAGGCACTGAGATTCTTTACAAATACGATCAAAAAAAGAAGCATCGCTTTCCTGATCTCTGATTTTATTGATACCGGATTTGATGAAGCCCTCAGGATTGCAAACAGGAAACATGATGTCATTGCTTTGAGGGTTTATGATCAGCGCGAAACCGAGATACCATCAATGGGGCTTGTCAAAATGAAGGATGCTGAGTCTGGCAGGTTCATTTGGGTCGATACATCAAACCGTAAAGTCAGGGAAAATTATGCCGGTTGGTGGATTCAGAACAATTTAAGGCTGAATGAGGCTTTTTCAAAATCTGGTATCGACTCTGTTTCTGTGCGTACTGACGAGGATTATGTAAGACCTTTAATGAAATTATTCAAAAAACGCTGACAGGAATGATTAAGGTGTTCTTTAAATTATTTGTTTGTAAAAAGTACTGCCGGCTGATGTTAGTACTATTCACCCTTATTGTTGTGAAAAGCAATGCGCAACTGGTTAGTGTGAATGCCAGGATGGATACAACTCATATTCTCATCGGTGACCAGGTAAAACTCCTGCTGGAAGTCAGCCAACCAGCCGGCGCTAAAGTCACATTTCCAAATATTACCGATACACTTACTGATAAAGTGGAAGTGGTCAGCAAATCAAACGTCGATTCGCAGAAGCAGGCAAATAATTCGGTATATCTTACGGAAAAGCTTACCATCACAAGTTTTGACAGTGGTTCATATACAATTCCTCCATTCAGGTTTGCTGTAAAATTTAATGGCAGGACTGATACATTTCTTACCAACACAATAATGCTAAATGTAAATACCTTTAAAATAGATTCCATAAAAGGTATTACGGATATTAAGCCTCCCATGGAAGCTCCGTTCCGGCTGTCAGAGATCATGTTATATATTTACATTGTGCTGGCAGCGCTCATACTCGCCCTGGCGGGTTATATCATTTATAAAAAGTTTGCTAAAAAGGAACCAATCATCAGAAGAAGACCAAAACCCAAAGAGCCTGCACATCTCATTGCTCTCAGGGATCTTGACCTGCTTACTGAGAAAAAATTATGGCAGCAAAACAGGGTAAAAGAATATTATACCGAACTCACAGATATCATCCGTACTTACATTGAAAACCGTTTCATGATCATGGCAATGGAACAGGTTACCGAAGAGATTCTTGAGCGCTTTGACCAGACGAAACTGATTGATAGTTTCATGTACGATAAGCTTCAGCAGATGCTTGTTTTGGCCGACTATGTCAAATTTGCAAAAGTCATACCTCTTCCTGATGAAAATGACCTGTTATTGAAAAATGCCTATGATTTTGTGCTGAAGACCAAACAGGAGATCGTCCTTACGGAACCGGACAAAGACGATACGATAAAAACCGAAAATACAACAGAACAATGAGCGGATTAAAATTTGCCGATCCCGGTTTCTTTTATTTATTCATATTGGTGGCAGGTATGATTGCCTGGTATTTATTGAAACACCGTACTTTCCAGTCAGGCATCCAGACATCGAGCATCAAGGGATTTGAAAATGCTCCACACACATACAGGTACTATCTCAGGCATTTTTTATTTGTACTAAGAATACTGGCCATTTCAATACTGATAGTAGCCCTTGCCCGCCCGCAATCAACCAACAGCTGGAAAGATGTTACTACTGAAGGTATCGACATAGTTATTGCTCTTGATATTTCAGGCAGTATGTTGTCGGAAGATTTTAAACCCAACAGGATTGAAGCAGCAAAAGATGTTGCCATTCATTTCATCAACAGCCGGCCGAACGATCGTATCGGACTTGTGATCTTCAGCAGTGAGAGTTTTACCCAATGTCCCCTGACGATCGATCATACCGTTTTGATCAATCTGTTTAAGGATGTTAAATTCGGAATGATTGAAGACGGAACTGCCATTGGCCTTGGGCTTGCCAATGCTGTTAACCGACTCAAAGAAAGCACTGCCAAAAGTAAAGTAGTCATATTACTGACGGATGGAGTAAATAACCGCGGTGAAATCGCTCCAGTCACTGCAGCGGAAATTGCCCAGACATACGGAATAAGAGTGTATACCATCGGCGTTGGTACAAGGGGTACTGCACCTTATCCTGCAAAAGATATTTTCGGAAGGACCGTTTACCAGAACATACCGGTGGATATTGATGAGAAAACCCTTGAAGATATTGCATCTCTTACTGATGGTAAGTATTTCAGGGCAACAGATAACGCAAAATTGAGACAAATTTATAATGAGATAGACAAACTTGAAAAATCAAAAATAGACGTAAGGGAATACAACAGGAAGAACGAGGAATACCTGCTTTTCAGCCTGATAGCAGGAGCTTTTCTCCTGCTCGAAATACTGATAAAAAATACCATACTTAGAAATATACCTTAATGAGTGATGAGTGATGAGTGATGAGTGTACGGTATCAGGATTTGAAAATTTGAGGATTTGAAGATTTGAAAATTGATAAAGTGTTCATTCAAACAATATGAACTTTATGAACTTTATGAACTTTCGACTAACGACTAATGACTAACGACTAACGACTTACATATGTTTCAGTTTGCACATAAGGAATACCTGATGCTTCTTGCCCTGATTCCGGTACTTGGCATCCTTTTTTTCATTGTTATAATATTGAAAAAAAGAGCTGTAAAATCCTTCGGCGAGTATAGCCTGATATCTCTTTTAATGCCGGATGTATCTGCCAGCCGTCCGGTGGTGAAATTCATTCTGGTGATGGTGGGTTTGGCATTCCTGATTTTAGCCATTGCCGGCCCGCAGGTTGGATCAAAACTTGGCGATGTTAAGCACAAAGGCGTGGAACTGATAGTCTGCCTCGATGTTTCAAACAGTATGCTTGCAGAAGATGTCCAGCCAAACAGACTTGAAAAAGCCAAACAGGTGATTTCAAAGATGATTGATAACCTGAAGAATGATAAATTCGGCCTGATTATTTTTGGCGGTGATGCTTACGTGCAGTTGCCGATAACCACCGATTACGGTGCGGCCAAAATGTTCCTGGCTTCTGCAGGTCCCAACTCTATTCCTGTTCAGGGTACAGCGATAGGTTCATCATTAGAAATGGCAATCAAATCTTTTACTTCCGAGAAGGATAAGAACAGGGCAATAGTACTTATTTCCGATGGTGAGAATCATGAGGATGATGCGGTTGAAATGTCCGGTGAAGCTGCAAAAAAGGGAATTATTATTCATACCATGGGCATAGGGAAACCGGAAGGTTCACCAATCCCAAGGGGAGGAAAGCTTGGTGGTAACAATTTCATGACTGATAACCAGGGGCAGGTGATCATTACCAAACTGAACGAAACCAACCTTGAACAAATGGCTTCTTCAGGTAATGGTATTTACATCAGGGTCAACAATACGCAATCGGCCGTAAAATCTCTCTTTGATGAGATAAATAAAATGGAGAAAACCGAAATTCAGGCTACTGTATATTCTGAATACGAGGAAAGATTTCAGTATGTTGTGGCCGTTGCATTATTATTTCTCATTGTTGAATTTTTTATCCGCGAGAGAAAGAATAAATATCTGAAAAACATCAATATATTTCGTACAAGAATGGTAAAATAGTGAATAGTGAGTAGTGAGTAGTGAGTAGTGAGTAGTGAGTAGTGAGTAGTGAG
>JAPLDU010000034.1:0-10996 GCA_026391255.1 Bacteroidia bacterium
AACAAGTGTTCCACCAAACCACATCATAATTACAACAACAATGGTCCCGAGAAACTCACCCATTGGAACAGCAAGATCCATCCTACGCCACATTTTGATCATCAGCCGGGTGTAACCCTGGTTTTCCTGCCAGAATCTTGTTTCTGCTTTCTTTTCAGAGTTAAATGCCTTGATGATTCTTAGCCCGCCTAATGTTTCCTCGATAAGGGAAAGCAGGACTCCCAGCCGTCGTTGCACTTCTGAGGACCTTCTTCTTAATGATTTGCCAATTCGTCCGATGATCAGCCCGGATACGGGTAAGAGGATAAGAACAAACAAGGTCAGCTGGTAACTCATGATAAAAAGGGAAATGATATAAATTATGATGGTAATAGGTGTCTGGAGAATAATATCAATAGACCTCATGATTGACACTTCAATTTCTGAGACATCGCTTGTCATTCTTGACATGATGTCTCCCTTGCGTTCCTCTGAATAGTAACCAATATGCAGGCGAATGATCTTGTTATAAACAGAATTCCTGATATCTCTTATTACACCCATTCTCAGCGGGGATATCACATATTTGGCAGCATAATTCAGACCGGTCTTCAGAAATACCATGATTACCACTATGCCAATCACCAGTAATAATGCATATTCCGGGCCATAAGTTTTTATTATACTGCTGAGCAGGTAGTTGAAATTGTGCGTGAGGGAATTTACAGAGAATTCAAATGGAACAGGATTGTCAACAGTGGCTTGTTTACCAAATAATATTCCCAGGAATGGTATGACCATAGTGAACGAGAACAGGGAAAACAGGACGGACAGGAGATTGTACAGGAAATTGAGCAAAGCATTCCGCCAGTAAGGGAACACGTATTTCAGCGTATGTAAGAATCTTTTCATTTGAATTTAAGTCTGTTTACGGTCTTATTAAACTACGGTAAAGATCGTTTATTTTTCTGCTAATACTCAACTTATTTTAGAACCTAATTTTTGAAATCTTGACGCGTTTTGGTAAAAAATTCCAAAAATCAAATCACAAAAAACAAATAATAAACAATATAAAAATTTCAAATACGAAACAAACTACTTTGAATTTGTTATTTTGTTGATTGATATTTATTTGTTATTTGTATTTTGAGATTTGTGATTTCTTTTACTGAAAAGTCCGTTTTTCAAAATTATAAACCAATTTTGAATTTGTCATCTCGTTGATTGATATTTATTTGTTATTTGTATTTTGAGATTTGTGATTTTTTTTTTGGTTCTGGCTCGTCCAGTTTAGGATAGACATTTATTTTTTTTTGGTTCTGGCTCGTCCAGTTTAGGATAGACATTTAATAGAATAAAGACATCAGTCTTGGGATAAAAATTATAAAGCCGGTAATAGCTGCAGTGATGGCCGAAACCAGGACTGCACCTGCTGCCAGGTCTTTGATCATTCCGGCTGATACATTATGTTCCGGTGAAATCTTATCCACCAGGTATTCCACTGCTGTATTAAAAATCTCGGCACAGATCACAAATCCTGAAACAGCGATCACCAGGCACCATTCGGTGGCAGTGATCCGGCAAAGCAGAGATAGAATAAGCACAAGCAAAGCAGCAAAACAATGAATGCGAAAATTATGCTGTTTCCCGAATGCCAGTTTTATCCCTTTACAAGCATAAGCAAAACTGTAAAGTCTTTTTTTTACTGAGAATTTTTCATTATCCATATTCCTTGGAATTAATAGCAAAACCTCTAATTTACAAATCAGGAATTTCCGGACCTGGCTAACTGGTTAGCTAGTCCGTCTGACTGAAATGTAATTCTGCCTGTGCAAATATCCTTTATTATTCCGAATGATTGTTAAATACAAAGTAAAGCTTGTTACTGATATAATAAAAAAAGGGAGCAGTGATAAACCCGGCTATGACATCTACCATATAATGTGCTTTTATATAAACAGTTGCAAATAACAAGATGACTACTACCGGCAAAATGATAAAAAATACAGTTTTTACATGTCTGTAAGTCAGTGCAAGGAAGATAAGCGACATTCCCACATGGGAACTGGGAAAAGCACCTGTTGGTTTTTCACCGGCTTTCTGGACAAATTTGACGGCATTCCAGAAGAAACCGGAATCAGGTATTTTGGCATTTATACCATGGAAACTGAATTGAGGACCAACAACCGGGAAAATGATGAATATCAGGTAATAGATAAAAAAAGAAGCAATAATGATAAACAGAGAGTGCTGGTAATCCCTTTGCTTTATGAAATAAATGCTCAGACATGTGGTAAGTGCAAGCAGATAATAGGAAAAGTATCCGAAATTCATCAGTTCACTGAACCATTTTGAAGGAAATGCGAGTGAAAATTCAATACTGGGTTGACAACCAAATAAATATTGCTCAAATTGCTGAAAGTACTGATCAAGATCGTTGAATAGCAGGTTGTTCAGATAACCTGTTTCTCCATAAAACCAGCCTAAAAAAAGAAGAGGGTAGAAATTGTGAAGAAAACCAATAATTTGATTGTGACACCTGCTATCAGCATATGAAATTAAAATGATGACAACAGCAAAACATCCGTCTGTCAGCAGGTACTGCCATGCATCATGAAGTTGAGAATATCCTGCAATGGTAATAATTGCAGTGAGTAAAAGATAGAGCAATATGAGTTTATCGTGTGGAAAAAATCTTCGGATCATTTCAACCATCCTTCTTTCCGGTACCATTCTGCCGCTTCTTTTATTCCATTTTCAAGAGTATATCCCGGACTGAAGCCAAGTTCATTTTCCAGGGATTCATGCTCACATACCCAGTTTTTGCTTTCCAGCTCGTTTAGCTTTTCTAAGTTCAACGCCGGCATGTAACCGAACATAGAGCAGCATTTTTCAAGTATCCATGCAATGATCCTGATAAGTGGTATGGGCAGAGAAAATTTCAGGGTTGATTTTCCAAGTTCTTTCCTGATCAAAGCCCCGATATTTTGCATGCTATATGAACGTCCATCGGAAACAAACCAGGCGCGGTTAATCAGGGAAGATTCAACTGATAAAAATATAGCTGCAACAAGGTCTTTCACATAGATCATGGATATTTTTTGTGGCTGCTTACCTATGTATGGTTCGAAATGCTTGTTAATCAGTTTAAAGTAAATAAAAATATCCTTTTCCTTCGGTCCGTAAACGGCAGTTGGCCTGATGATCATATAAGGAAAGAATGTCTGCTGTCGGATGTATTCTTCGGCCTGGAGTTTTGATCTTCCATAACTGGTCACCGGATTGGGAACATCAGTTTCCCTGATAGGTTGTGTTTCATTCCTGCCGGGTCCCCAGGCTGCCAGGCTGCTAATGTAAATGAATTTTACAGGTTGCTGTCCAGCTGCGGCCAGGCTTTTAATGAATGTTCCGGTATATAAGGCATTGACCTCGAAATACTGCTTTATTTTATTAGCTTTTGTAATCCCGGCATTATGAATGATATAATCAAAGTTTACACCGCTTTGTTTTATCTCAAAGAGCTGACCGGTAAGAATTGCCGCATCACTGAAATCAAGTTCTGTAAAATGGATACGCTTATCGGTGAGATACTGTCTCGAACTGGAACTCCTGATCCCTGCATAAACATCAAACCCTTTATCCAGGGCTTTCTCAACCAGGAAACTGCCAATAAATCCGCTGGCTCCTGTGATGAGAATGGTTTTCATGAAACAGGAATTTCATAAATACGGTATTTTTTGTATACCTTACCGTTCAGGTTTTGTAATGCACGGTTCATCATCACGTTGTTTTCCAAAATCCAGGAAGCTTCGCCGCCGATGATCTTTTTCTTCAGCCCTATTTCAATGGTCTTTGCATAGAAACATGCATCAACTCCCAATCTTCTGTAATTTTCCAGAATCCCAAGTGTAATCACCCTGACGGAATTAACCTTGTTTTTGTAATACAGCAATTTAAGCAATCCGGTGGGGAGTAATCTTCCTCTTTTGATTTTTATCAGAATTTTGTTGATATCAGGGATCGTGAGTGAGAATCCCACCACTTCACCATTATGCTCGGCAATCAAGGTATAGGAAGGGTCGACAATCATTTTGAGCTCTTTGGCCATTGCGTCAAATTCTTCGCTTGTCATGGGGACAAATCCCCAGTTATCCTGCCAGGCTGAATTATAAATGATTTTAATTTTTCTTACCTCTTCAGCAAAATCTTTCATATTGATATTCCTGATAGTAATCCCATGCTTTTTCAGTCTTTCTTCAACATTTTTCGTAACCCGGAGCACTTTTTCGGGCATATCTTCAATTGGTAACCAGTAAGCAAAAAGATCCATTTTTTTCTGAAGGCCGTACTTCTCAAAAAAGCCGGGATAGTAAGTCTTGTTATAAGTCATCATCACTACCGGAGGAGAATCGAAACCATCAATCAGCAATCCGCAGGTTTCGTTGGTGGAATAATTCTCCGGGCCGAGCATGGCTGACATGCCCTTTTCCCTGATCCAGGATTTGGCAGTATCGAGAAGCTTTTCAGCCACTTCATAATTTTCAGTACAATCGAAGAATCCGAAAAATCCCACATTAGTATTGGCAAAGCGGTTATAGTTATTATTTTTTATTGCCGCAATACGACCCACAATTTTTCCATGATCCTGTGCCAAAAAGAACTCAACTTCCGAATGAAGGAAGAAGGGGTATTTTTTCCTGTCCATCAGTTCTTTCTGAGAAACAAAGAGTTCAGGTACATAATTGGGATCGCCCTGATACAGGTCATGCGGAAAATCAATGAATTTCCTGAAATCGGAGTCGATTGTAACTTTATTAATTTCTATCATAATAAAAATATTTCATATATGTTATTTAGGCTATAGACTATTAGACTTTTAGACTGAAGGCTAAAGGTTTTTATTCTATTTTGTGCATGTACATAAATTAAGAACTTTTGATTTTTGATTATCGATTAACGAATTATGATTTTAGAAGTAACTGATAATCTGAAATCTAAAATCGTTGACTTAGCGAAGCGATCTCATGAACACCTTATAAAATTAATATTATTGTGAGTAATCCTTGTTCTTAAATCATTATCATTGACTTTAAAGAAAGACTAATTATCCGATTAAATTAATTTTTCGAGGGCCTCTTTTATACGGTGCATGGCTTTAACCAGGTCGATGTCCGATGCTGCATAAGAAATCCTGATACAGTTGGGATCACCGAAGGCATTGCCTGGAACAACAGCAACATAAGCTTTGTCAAGCAGGTAATAGGTCAGGTCATCATCATTACCTATTTTTTTATCTCCATCTGATTTTCCCAGGTAATAAGAGATATCAGGGAATAAATAAAATGCTCCCTGCGGAATGGTATGTTTAAGCCCCGGAATTTCGTCCATCAGGCCGAGAACAAGGTCTCTTCTTCTCCTGAAAGTAGTTTTCATTTCTTCAGTAAAACTACCGTCAGACCGGAGGGCTGCCAACGCTGCACGTTGCGAAACAGAACAAGGTCCTGAGGTAGTCTGGCCCTGCAATTTGATACATGCTTTTGCCAGCCATTTCGGACCGGCCATGTAACCAATACGCCATCCTGTCATGGCATATCCCTTTGAGACGCCATTTACCACGATCACCCTGTCCCTGATATTTTCAAACCGGGCCAGAGTCTCATGCCTGCCAGAGAAAATAATATGTTCATAAATCTCATCCGAAATAACAAACAAATCCGGGTGCCTGGCAATCACACCGGCCAGGGCCTGTAATTCATCCTTACTGTAAACAGAACCAGTGGGGTTTGAAGGAGAATTGAAAAAAATCATCTTAGTTTTTGGTGTGATGGCTTTCTCCAACTGTTCCGGTGTCATTTTAAAATCATTTTCAATAGTGGAGAAAACTTCCACCGGTTTACCATCAGCCAGTTTAACCAGTTCAATATATGAAACCCAGTAAGGAACAGGAATGATCACCTCATCGCCATGATTCACGAGGCATAATACTATATTAGCAAGAGTCTGCTTATTGCTTTACGCAGATCATCATAACCCGGAACCGGACTATAAAATGAATAATTTTCATCAATAGCTGTTTTAGCGGCTTCTTTTACAACATCAGGTGTGTAAAAATCAGTTTCTCCAATACTTAAATTGATGACGTCAATGCCTTTAGCCTTCAGATCCCTGCATTTCTGGTTCATTAATAAAGTCTGCGAGTCTGATAATCTTTCGATCCTCTTCGATAAAAAATCCATTATATGCTTTTGAAATTTGAGGGGCTAAAATTAAAAATTAGTTTTAAAAATCAATAACCGGTTGATAAAATCAAAAGGGTTATATGCAGCACAATATTATTCCGTATTTTTGCAATGCACAGAATATAACAAAATTAAAATATTGCTATTATGAATTCGTTCCTTGAAATTCTTAAATACCTGATTCCTTCCGTAGTGCTTTTTCTGACAGTTGTTTTCATGATGAAATATTTTTTCAGTAATGATGAAAAGCAGAGGAGAATGGAATTACTGATCAATACTCATAAAATTATTACCCCGATAAGGCTTCAGGCCTACGAACGAATGGTGCTGCTACTCGAAAGGATATCTCCTGAGTCGCTTCTGATCAGGGTAAAAAAACAGGGGATGACCTGCCAGGAATTGCAGTCGGCAATGTTGAAGCAGATTCGTGCCGAATTTGAACATAATTTATCCCAGCAGATTTATATGACCGCACAGGCCTGGGATTTTACAGTGAACTCCAAAGAAAACCTCGTAAAGCTTATTAATACTTCTGCTCTTGAGATCAATCCTGCAGCCCCGGCAATGGAGCTTGGGAAAGTACTTCTCGAGGAAATTGCAGGTGGCAAATCACCCGTTAAACCTGGTATCGAGTATTTGAAAAAAGAAGTGGCTGAGATGTTTTGATAATATTGAAATATGTTGAAATTCTTAGAAATACTTAGAAATACGTTGAAATACTTAGAAATATTTTGAAATACTTAGAAATACATAGAAATACTTAGAAATATTTTGAAATATATTGAAATACATTTTTAATCAGACATTTTAAAGGAATATTGTTTCAATTGATATTGGATACTTGTAAAAGCAGCAATTCTTTAAATAAAAAAACTCCGGTATGACCGAAGTTTTTTACGATATTGAAATGTTCTGTTGTTATTTTTTAACTGGTTTAGGCTGTGTTTTTCCGTGTTCCGGCTGAGCAGTAGCAGGCCTGACCTGCATTTTAGACTGTCCCTGTTGTTGTGGTGAAGCCTGGGGAGCACCCTGTTGCTGATTCTGATCCGGAGGAGTAGGAGGATCAATTGAAATAAGCTCAAGGTCGAAAATCAATACCTGGTTAGGCTCAATCTTACCACCCGGACGTGGGTTTGCACCGTAACCTAATTCAGGTGGAACATAAAGTTTCCATTTTGAACCTACCGGCATCATCAGTAAAGCTTCATCCCAAGCAGGGATTACCTTTTTGGCGCCTGCCTGTAGTTTGAATGGTTGTTTTCTTTCAATTGAACTGTCAAATATAGTACCGTCAATCAATGTACCATGATAATTCACGGTAACATTATCATTTGCCTTGGGTACCGGGCCGGAACCCTGTGTAGTCACTTCATACTGCAGTCCGTCGGGTAAGGTGATTACACCGGCTTTCTTTTTGTTTGCTGCAAGAAAATCACTACTGATTTTTTTGTTTTTCTCAAGAAGTTGTTTGCGAACTTCCATACTGTATTTACTGATTACTTCGCGTGCTTTATCACCTGAAACTGCAAGGTCTTTTGATGCCAGAACATCATTTATTGCCGCCATGAAAGCATCTCCGTTAATTGACTGGTATCCCTGACCTTTCAGGTACTGTCCGACATTAACACCCCAGCTGTAACTAACACTGTCAATACCGGTCTTTAAATCGGCTTTCGAACCGGATTTCTTACAGGAAGTGAATATCACACTACCTGTAATTAATAGAATCATTAAAAATTTAATTTTCATCATTTCTGTTTTGAATTTATGGCTGCAAAGATAGGTATTTTGCAACAATCAGTTATGATTGAAATCTTAAAAATAGTTAATTATCATTTGTCCTGCATAATAGTTATATATTATAAAGAGAATAAGATTATTAATGGCCTGATCTGAACTATTCGTCTGAGTTAATATCAACATCCTGATCAGGTCAGAATATTCATGCATCCGGCATTAAAGGGTAAAACAAGTCACCCGGTCAACTATAACAATTGGGCTTATACCTGTGATTTTGTTTATCTTTGTAAAAGGTTTACATCCATAATTATAAAATAAAACACTGAAAGTACATAAACCTCTCTTAATGTTGATTAACATATCAGATTTATTCAAATGATCACGCCTGCATATCATTCTGCCGAGCATATCCTTACCTGGGTCATGGGAGAACTTTTTTCGGGGATCATAACCGATTCACGCTTCAAGGGTGATAAAGAAAGATGTGATTACCGGCTTAGCTGCGGAATGGAACCAGAACAGATTGTTGCACTGGCCGAAGCAAGGGTCAATGAGATCATCGCATTATCCCTGGATGTGACTTATTTAAAAATATCAAGAGCTGAAGCGGCTGAAAAGTATCCTCTGCACAGGCTCCCTGAAGATGCGAAGGTTGTAAGGCTTGTCATGATAGGAGATGAGATAATAACTCCCTGTTCAGGCATGCATGTGGCAAACACAAGTGAGATAGGGAAATTAGAAATAAGAACCAGTCATTTTCCTGAACCTGATACTTTAAGACTTACTTTTGTTGTTCGCTAAAAAATTAGTATGAAAATTGAACTGATAAAAGGAGATATTACAAAGCTCTCTGTCGGGGCCATTGTGAATGCTGCAAATACAAGCCTTCTGGGAGGCGGGGGAGTGGATGGCGCTATTCACAGGGCTGCCGGGCCCGAAATGCAGATTGAATGCAGGAAGCTTGGCGGATGCATGACTGGTGAAGCAAAGATCACCAAAGGTTATAACCTTCCCGCAGAATATGTGATACACACACCCGGGCCGGTATGGCATGGAGGAATTCGCAGGGAGGAAGAACTTCTTGCATCATGCTATCGTAACTGCCTTCAGATAGCTGTTGAACACCACATAAAAACTATTGCATTTCCTGGCATAAGTACCGGTATATATGGCTTTCCGAAAGGAAAAGCTGCCTCTGTAGCAGTGAATGAAGTGAATCGGTTCCTGTCAGAACACTCAGAAATTGAAAAAGTCATTTTCGTGTGTTTTGACGATGAAAATCTTGAAATCTACAAGACTTTGATCTAATAAAAACCCCGGACAGAAGCCGGGGTAGTGGAAATCTGATTTCTATTTATTTTCAAATTTGCACATCCGCCTCAGGCGGATCAAATTTTCAAATTAATTGAGCCTCTTATCTTTCTATCATGAATTTTTTCTGCAATATAATATTCCCATCATTGATCTTTGCAAAATACATACCTGCCGCAAGCTGATCAACAGGGATATTCACAATACTTCCGGTAATTTTTGTCTGAAATAAAATCCTGCCGGAAATGTCGTAAATGGCAAGATTCGAACCCGGATTTGCTGCAACAATGATAAAATCCCTGGCCGGATTTGGGTAAACACTGTAACAGTCGGTTTTACCTTGTTCCGAAATTCCCAAAGGTGTTGCAAATCCATCATAAAATAAGGATGTAGGAGTAGTAAAATCATTTGAACCAAAATTAACCATCAGCGCAGGATAAACACTTTCCGGTCTCCAGAACATGTATCTGTTTGTCTTGGTTATTTGTCCCTGTGAAAGTCCAAAAGCAGTAAGCAGGAGCGAAGATGCCGGTGAACCGTTCATATAAAAACTGTCGGCTGAAGCATATTGCCTTTTAACCAATAATGTCTGATAAGGAATACTGGGTCCGGAATTGGTAGGAACTATTATTGTTCCCCATGCAATAACCGTATCTTTTTTGGTAATGTGAGAAACCCTCTGACAGGGAACATGGTTAAGAGCATATGCAGCAATGCTGAGTTGAAAATTAACCTTTTCAGTGTAATCAACATTCCATTCTGAATTACCAGTGGCAGGAAATGCCATTGTAAGGTTAGGGTTATCAAATGAAAAAGTTTGAGCTGGGAATATACAACTATCCTGTGCCCCACCGGTTTCAGCGCTAATGTTATATTCCTGCTTTTTATTCACAGAACCTAAACTTGCGACATAAGATGAATTTATAATGTAATAATAATCAGTATAATATACTGTGTTGGCAATAAAACTCACTGCTATTCCTGTATCAGCATAGGTAGCCGTCGGAAATTCAGCAGTTGGAGGGGTAACATAAGTGTACAAATAGGAGGTTGTCTGAACAAGACTGGAATAATCCCAGGTTTGATCAGATCCTGCAACAGGTAAAACAAAGCCTGTCATGTTTGCCCCGACTGGTTTGTATTGTTGGCCTGCAACGAATGGCATATTAGCATCATTTAAAATGACAGGTGTTTGTGCCTGGACTAATGATGCAATACAAATGCATAAAATAAGTAAAATCTGTTTCATATTTTTGTTTTATTAATTAATTGATATTATGTTTTTTAAAAATTTTTATTTAACAAACATCATTATTTCAAACATAGTAATATTAAATGTAAATTGTTTAATAAATAGTAAAATAATATGTTACTTTTCATTTAAACAAGCTGTAGTCTTTTAGAGGGTAGGTTACCAGGTATTAAAGGTTCTAATTGTATTGAGTGATTTGGTAATATAATGAATGGTCCGGTAATTGAATTTGAAATGAACTATCGTATCTTTGGACAAGTAAAACACAAATTTTTTAATGAATAGGTCTCATTCAGTAAACTATTAATATGATGTATTTTAGCAAGTTGCTCATGACCCTTGTCTTATTTGCTTTGTTGTGTAACAGAGCTTTTACACAAGTTGTCATTAATGAAGGGAGTAATAAAAATCTGACTGTTGCTGTTGATGAAGATAGTGATTATCCTGATTGGATAGAGTTATTTAATTCCGGTAA
>JAPLDU010000034.1:11065-20464 GCA_026391255.1 Bacteroidia bacterium
ATGGACATTCCCTGATATAAAACTTACTCCTCATGGTTACAGGATCATTTTTTGCAGCGGGAAAGACCGCAAACCAATCACTGGCTTTATTGATGTTATAAATACGGGGACTTTTTCTCCTGTTGTCGGATGGAATACTCATTTACTGACAACTCCTTTTCATTGGGACGGTACATCCAATATTTTAATTAATACATGCTCATTCAGCTCGACAGGATATACGGTAAATTCGGTCTTCAATCAGACAGCTACTACATTTCCATCCACAATCTATGCTTTTCAGGATGGTAGTCCGGCCTCCTGTTCTTTTCAGTATGGAACAGCAGTTTATCAGCGTCCCAATATGCAACTGAACGGTTTCACGATTGGAACAGGAGTGATCCAGAATTCTCCTTATGATTACCCGGCTCCTTATGGTAACTGGTACTGGGGATCAAAAAACCAGATGCTTATTCAGGCATCAGAGCTTACCGCTGCCGGTATAACAGCCGGGAATATTACAAGTATTGCTTTTGATGTGGCATCAACAGGTACTACGACTTATGATTATATTGATTTCAACATGAAATTAGTCACTGAAAGTTCAGTGTCTACGCAATTTGTTCCTGTTGATCCCAATAATAACCAGCATACCAATTTTAAAATTTCCAGTAACGGAGAATCGGTTTACCTATTTTCACCTTCACAATCCTTATTAAGCCATTTGGTTGTGAATTGCCTTGACGTTGATAACAGTATCGGCTCATATCCTGATGCTTCATCATCTGTTTATTACTTTCAGACACCTACGCCATCTGCCACCAACAACTCATCTGTAACCTATACAGAACAAGAGCAAAAACCTTCATATACGGTGCAGTCAGGTTTCTATATATCCCCATTTAGTGTATATATCAACGACCCGAATATTGGTTCATCCAAGGTTTATTATACGGTTGACGGGGATGACCCTGATACTACATCAGCTCTTTACACCGGAAATCCAATATTTATCAGCTATACACAGGTTCTGAAAGCACGTGTTTTCGCCAATGGGAAATTGCCAAGCCCTAATGCAGTTGCTTCTTATTTTCTTGGAGTGGATCATCAGACTCCTGTCTTGTCAGTAGTGACCGACAGTGCCAGTCTCTATGGGAACCTGGGGATTTTTGACCACTGGGATCGCGATTGGCTGAAGGCAGCATATGTTGAGTACTTTGATAGCCTGCATCAAATGATCTTTTCACAACAGGCCGGAATGATGATTGACGGAGGTGCAGGTGGAAGCAGGTCAAACCCGCAGCATTCGTTTCGTATTGAACTTAATGATGGTGTTATCAGCAATAGCAGCGTACATTATAAAATTATACCTGATCGGCCGGACAGGACAAAATACAGCAATTTGTACCTGAGGAATGGAAGCAATCAGTATTTGAAATTACAATATAAAGATGCCTGCCAGGTGAGATCAATGTGTGGTGAGACTAATAATTATTATTCAGCCTGGAGGCCAATTTCCGTATATATCAATGGAGGATATTTCGGATTATATGAATTGCGGGAAAAAATTGACACTGAGTATTTTAAAACTATTGAAGATGCTGAGCCTGATTCTACTTTTATTTTGACATTGAGTTTCTGGTATGGCGGTGTACTTAGGGCAGTAAGCGGTGTGGTGGATTCGTTCTGGACTTCCTGGTCTGCGATTCAGAACCTGAATGCTGCTGATACTTCTTTCTGGACAAAAGCAGATCATTATTTTGATGTAAAGTACTACCAGGATTATATTATCGGGCAATCATGGATGGCTATGACTGACTGGCCAGGCAATAACATCAAGCTTTACCGCTCAGACAAAACCAATCGACGCTGGAGATTTTGCATAGTTGACCAGGAACTATCGCTTGCACCCAATGGCTGGACAGATTGTTATTTCGATCATATCCACTACATGCTTAACCAGGATCCTGCAAATCCCTACATTGGTCTGTGGTTAAAGGGAATTAATAATGACCGCTTCCGGAATTATTTTATCAACCGTTTTGCTGATGTGATGAATACTTCTTATCAGTTCAATAAAATTTCCGCTATAGAAAATGACATGTTTGACCTGACCGTTCTTGAAATGCAGAATGAATTTGCCAGGTGGGGCGATCAAAACAATGTGCCTGGTCTGATGAACGATTATTATAATTTTCATCTCACATTTAATTCCCAGCTTGCTGAAAGAACCACGCAGGTCAGGAATCACATTCAGTCAAATTTTTCATTACCACGCCAGGTAGACCTGACATTAGATATAGTTCCAGCCGGGGCGGGAAAAATTCACATCAGTACCATCACACCTGGACAATATCCATGGGAAGGAATATATTTTGACGGACTGCCCATTAGGATTGAAGCCATTGCAAATAATGGGTTTCATTTCCTTCATTGGGGAAATAACAGTTTGCTTACAAATATTTTAAATCCCGTTTTCCTTGATACCTTAAAAGTAGACCAGGTCAGTTTTACTGCTTACTTCGAAGATGAAAATTCCGCCCCTGAACTGACGGGTTATTCCCCCGGCTTTTCATTGTTTCCTGATCCGGCGAGAGATTATCTGTACCTGGTAAATAAAAGCAATAAAAACTTCAATTATTTAACTTTTGAAGTGATCGACCTGAGCGGTCGGAAAGTCATGAAAGGATCATTAAATGGTAACGAAGAAGAATCAATGATTGACATCAAATCACTCCGGTCTTCGGTTTATTTATTCCGTATTGTCAATCAAAATGAAACCCTGAAGCAGTTTAGGTTTGTCAAGATAGAAAATTAAGTTGAAATTCACAAGTGATAAGTCATCTTTCAATCTGGATCATTCTTGTTCTTTTATCACTCCCAACAGTCAAAGTCAGGAAATACGTGCCGGCAGCATATCCTGTGGCATCTAATATTATGCTATGATTTCCTGAATTAAGTTCGTTATTTACCAGCACTCCAAGTTTTTCACCCAGGATATTACTTATTTCGAGTTCTGCGTAGGCTTTCAGGGGAAGGTAAAATTGTACTTCGGTTTTATCTTTAAAAGGATTGGGATAATTCTGGAAGAGATAAATACTGTTTAAACCAGATAGTTCGTTTACTCCGAAAGTTATAAACGTATGATCCACATTTACGCAACCGATTGCATCAGTAATAGTAACATAATATACTCCATAGGTCAGAAGCGGGACATCCTCAGTAGTGGCGCCCGTCGACCAATGGAAAGTATAGGGCGGTACCCCTCCTGATACAGTCAGGTGAGCTGAGCCGAAGCCGGTTTCGCCGGTATTGGTCGGTTGAATATCGGATATTAATGCAGGTGGTTCACTAATATGAACGCTGAGATAACTGGTACAACTATCACTTGAAATTGTCAGGCTGTATGTTCCGGAAGATAAATGATCAATGTCTTTGCTTGTAGCTCCGTTACTCCATTGATACTGGACATTCATTACAGGATTTAACAGTGTGAGTTCTATTTTGCCATCATTGTTACCGAAACAACTCACATTTTCGTATGAATAATTAAATAATGGTGCATAATTGGAAATGATGACGGAATCAATGGTCAGCAAACTTTCTCCCAGGCTGGCAGTTAAATAATAAGTACCAAAAGGCTCAACCATGATTTGTGTTTCATTACTAATCGGGTTGGAATTTATACTTCCGGTATACCAGGCAGCAAGCACAGTGTTAGGAGTGTATCTCCAGCTTTCATCATTGGCAGTCCAGTCAGTATTATTTCTTCCGGGGACAGATACAGCATAACTTCCATCGGCATTTTGGATACCCTGGACGCCATGAGTAGAATTCCATGTAGGACAATATGGAATATTGATCAAATGGTTGTCAATGATGTTTGTCCCTTCATTTAAAACAATCTGAAAACTCCCATATGCAATATTACAAGTATACAAGGGAATATTTTTGAATGAAACGACGAGTTTACGATTCGGTGCAGATCCGTAAACCTTGTAATAAACATAATTACCCGGATCTGGTCCTACATTTGCCTGCCAGTCTTTCCATGGTCCCAGGATGCAATTGTTTGGTGTGCCTGACCCCGTATTGGGTATAGGAGTTGTAACCCAGGGATCGCCTGAAGCCCCGCTGAAATTAATCCAGCCATTTGAACCAATGTAAAACTGGGAATAAATATTTCCGAAAAACCTGAAATTGAAACCTATTGGAAAAGGACCATAAACCTGATCATCGTTATTGATACCGGCATTAAGGCCATTATTAGCTTCAGGTTCGGGCTCGGGGGCAAAAGGTATTTGTTCAACATTATAATACACTTTTGAAGTGATACAACCGGCATTAAGTGTTATGGGCTGATCAGTACAACTAATATTATTACTGTCAGGATATATAATTTCTATACCACCCCGGGTAATATTAACTGGTAAAGAAGGCAGATAGGTACAATTATTACTGCCTGTGACTGTTACAGAATAAATTCCGTAAGCATAGATCGAAATTACTGATGTAGTTTCACCTGTTGACCAGAGAAAAGTACTATAAGAATCATTTAATGATAGAACAACCGGATCCGGAGCACAAATAATTGTTGTCGGACTTGCATGTATAGAAGGAATTGCCGAAGCATAAAAATCGACATGCTGTTCAACGCTGGTCGGTATCTCACAACTATTTGTCGCTGTTACATTATATGTACCGGCGACTGTAACATGAATTGCCTGTGCGGTATCGCCTGTTGACCAGAGATAATTGCTGAAACCGGAAGAAGCTGTAATTGCTATGGTATCGCCAATACAGGTAGTAAGGGCGCTTGCAGTGATTTGAACAGAAACTTCTGCCAGACTGGTAACATTCCAGCACGCAGTATCTATTTTGCCCTGGTCATCTGTTACGGTCACACAATAATTATCCGAAGCAGTAAGATTTTCCAGGTCTTCTGTATTACTGCCATTATTCCATAGAAAAGAATAAGGAGATGTACCGCCATCAACAGTCAGATCAATAGCCCCGTTTGTTGTTCCTGGACAACCTATATTCGTTACTACGGCTGAGATATTCATTGCCCTGGAATTATTCAAATGATCACTGCCGGGATTGTCTGTCAGATTTTGTACCTTATTTGTCTGAGAAAATGCAGCAAATTGAAAGAACAAGCAAATAGCTGAAATAAAGAAATTTTTCATAACAGTTTTTATTTTAAGGATCAGGTATCAGGTATCTGGTATTTTCAAATCTTCAAATTATCTTTCAGTCACTAACGACATTGGCCTTACCACTAATAATCCATCCGTTGACAAGTATCAAAAATCAAAACATTTCTTATACAAAAATAAAATATTTATAATACAGATAAGCTGTTGTCAAATATGAAAAGGCATTATTTATGACCAGCTTTGAACAATGCCTGAAGGATAATGATACTATCTCAGATAACAATGAATACAGGATATAAAATAAAAAATTATTTGCATGATGCTTACATCTTCCCTTTACTGAATGCCGAACGTGACCTTTCCGATCCTACATTTCTATTCAACCAGAAATCATCAAAACTTAGCATGATCAACGTGGCTTTAAAGGAATTAGCAAGAAAGATAAATACAAGTAAAAGAATTTCATTCCATATCAGCCGGCATTCATTTGCTTCCATCTCAAAAGACAAGAATATTTCCGTTGAAAAGATCAGCGAACTGCTCGGCCATAATGATATCAAGACAACAAAAACCTATCTGAAAGGATTCTCAAATACTGAACTGGATAATACGATGATGCAGATATTCAATGAGGGGTGATGTGAGATCAGGTAGATTGCCAGTTCAGGACTGACCTCCTTAAATTGTTAAGAAGCCACATATAATATTTCAACTGTCCTGAATCGTGGCGGAGTTCCCCATTCATTCATCAGGGACAGTCTGGGACACACCAATTACCAGACTACTGAAAACTACTTTGCCTCATTTGATGACAAGCAACTGGTTGAGTTTGCCGGTTTGTTAGTGCCGGGGTCAAAATCAAAATAAATTTGCACTTTGTTTTTTATCATTAATAGTTATTTATTGATATTATGTTTTTTACAATACAATACTTTTGCATTTATTAATATGTTTTGCCGTTGTTTTGATATTTTCAGATTGTTCTGAACATTCAGACTCATTTCAGTGCATTTTCATTTTTAACTTTCACTGTAATTTAGTCTTATTAATAAAAATGTGTTGTTGAATATTTTTTTATATACATACATTTCGTTATTTTGCGAAATATAAATTTTAAAAAAACTCAAATGGAAATAAAAGTTTTAGGCACAGGTTGTGCAAATTGCAAAATGCTGGAAAAGTCGGTCATTAATGCTTTAGCTGAAATGGATATTGCCGCAAATGTTCAAAAAGTTGAAGACATTCAGAAAATTATGGCATATGGCGTAATGAGAACCCCTGCCCTGGTAATTGACGAAAAGGTTGTTCTTAGTGGGAGAGTGCCACCTATAAAGGAAATAAAAGAGATCATTGAAATTAACAAGTAATAAAATGCCAGCCAAACCAAAATTTACAGCGCAACAGGAACAAATAGCACGAATTGCAAAAGCTTTAAGCCATCCGGCACGAGTGTATATTCTTGAAAAGCTAAATCATCTTAACGGATGTTGTACCAGCGGTGAAATGATTGGTGATATTCCGATCGCCAGATCGACCCTGTCACAGCATTTAAAGGAATTAAAATATTCAGGTTTGATTCAGGGTGATATTGAACCACCTAAAATAAAATACTGTATCAACAAGAATAACTGGGAGATTGCCAAACTGCTTTTGACAGAATTTTTGAAGTAATTTTTTTAGCAAAATGTTTCGTATATATCAGAAATATCGAAACATAAAGACAATAAAAACATAAAATCAAAATAAATGAAAATAAGAAATCATTTGGGAACGCTCGTGATTATTTTTGTATTTGCATTCATATCTGCCTGCCATTCTGGTGACACTGGTAAAAAATCTTCGAATCAGACCGATACTATCAAACCTGAACAGAAGGGTACCTCTGCGCAAGCCTCAATCAAGAATACAATCCCCGGTAAGACTGGAGAAAATTCAAAAACTAATTCTGAGGAAGCAAAAGCTGATTTACCAGTTGTCTTTATTTACAATTTTCATGTTACGAACCGCTGCCCTACATGCATTGCTATTGAAGAAGCAACCACAAAAACTTTGAATACATACTTTTCATCTGAATTAAAACTGGGACGCATTAAAAGGCAAGTACTAAATGTGGATGATAAAGTGAACAATCTCATATCCGAGAAGTACCAGGCATTTGGATCAGGTTTATTTGTCACACGTATATTCAAAGGGAAAGAAACCACAACAGACCTGACAGGTGATGGTTTCAAATTCGCCAAAAACAAAGAAGATAAATTCATCGAAATCCTTAAATCAAAAATCTCAGAATATTTAAAATAACCAACATGAAAACAGCAAGCTTATTTTTTACAATCTTTATTTTCTCAGGTCTATTGACATTTGGACAGAAATTGGGAGATACAATTATCTCAAATGATTCCACTAAACTTAGAGTAAAGGTCTTGTATTTTCACATTACCGATCGCTGTAATACCTGTAAGTCAATTGAGGCAAATCTCAGGAAGACCATATTTGAAAATTTTCAGTTTCAGCTGGACAATGGGACATTAGGTCTTTCAATTCAGAATTGTGAATTGCCCCGAAATGCAGCTTTGGTAAAAAAATACGATGCCTACGGTGCAACTCTGGCGGTGACATTGTACAAAAATGGCAAGGAATTGCAGTCTGAAGACCTGTCAAACTGGGCTTTTCAGAAAGTCCCGAAACCCGAAGTATTTATAGCCGAACTCAAATCAAAAATCAACGAATTACTAAAGAATTAGCGGATGGAATTCTTACAAAACTGGTTAGATGCCACCAATGTTCCATTATTATCTGCTTTTATTCTTGGCATAATGACTGCGATCAGTCCATGCCCATTGGCTACCAACATTACTGCCATTGGTTATATCAGCAAGGACATAGAGAATAAACGAAAGATTTTCTTCAACGGATTATGGTACACCCTTGGACGTGCAATTAGTTACACAACTTTGGGTGTGATACTGTATTTTGGAGCCAGCAAATTTCATCTGGCAAAATTTTTTCAATTGAATGGTGAAAAATTTTTAGGTCCATTGTTGATCATCGTTGGAATTTTAATGTTTGATTTCATTAAAATAAAATTCCCCGGATTCAGTAAGATCAGCGACAGGATGCAAAACAACGGCAAAAAGAACAACTGGTGGAGCGCTTTATTACTTGGAGTTGTTTTCGCCCTTGCCTTCTGTCCTTATAGCGGGGTCTTGTATTTCGGGATGTTAATCCCCATCACCATTAGCAGTTCCTCCGGATTGTTCCTCCCGTTTATTTTTGCTATCGCCACTGGATTACCGGTTATTATTGTCGCATACCTGCTTGCCTTCAGTCTCTCACGTATAGGTGGATTTTACCACAAGGTGAAAATTTTTGAAAAATGGTTCCGGCGTATCGTAGCTATTGCCTTCATACTTGTTGGGTTCTATTACATATACATTTTCTATATTAATGGTTGATAGTATGATAACTGTTTTTTTTAACTCAAACAGAGGTAAGATCATTTTACCGGTACTTCTTTTGCCTATTTGGTTTTTGATTTATCATTACTTACAACCCTTTACGAATTGGTTGATCTTCTCGGCATTTGGGATGGCCAAAGGGGATCACCTGGCTGAAGCTTTATGGTTTTTCATTTTTGAGTTTCCCAAAGTGTTGTTATTACTTACCTTGATCATTTTCTTTGTTGGAATAATCCGCACCTATTTTACTCCTGAACGAACCCGAAAAGCATTGGAGGGTAAAAAAACCTTTACAGGTAATGTAATGGCTGCGATGTTAGGTATTGTCACACCTTTTTGCTCATGTTCTGCCATTCCTTTGTTTCTTGGCTTTGTAGAATCGGGCATTCCTTTAGGTGTCACTTTTTCTTTTCTCATTTCATCCCCAATGATAAATGAAGTAGCTGTGGTGTTACTTTATGGTTTGTTTGGATGGAAAGTTGCTTTAATCTATATTGGTACTGGTTTGTTTATTGCCATACTTGCAGGATGGGTAATCGGGAAACTCAAACTTGAAAAGTGGGTTGAATCCTGGGTTTATGAAACCAAAGTCGGACAAAATACTTTGGCTGAAGAAAGGATACTTTTCAGCGACAGAATTAAATCAGGATACGAGGCAGTAAAAGATATTGTCGGTAAAGTGTGGCTTTATGTAGCTTTGGGAATAGCTGTTGGAGCCGGTGTTCATGGTTATGTTCCAGAAGATTTCATGGCTGCCCTGATGGGAAAATCAGCCTGGTATTCGGTTCCTCTATCTGTTTTGA
>JAPLDU010000094.1 GCA_026391255.1 Bacteroidia bacterium
ATTCCATGTTGCCAATACCGGAGAAATCGTGGATCACGGCGGAATTTGTACAGGACTGGACTACAATGAAAGACGATGAGGCATGCATCATCCTTACTCTTGAGGATGGAATTGTATTTAAAGTGATCAAAAACCGTATAGTAGCCGAAGGTAAGCTGATGCTGCATTCACTGAACCCTGTATATAAGCCGTATGACATAGCCGTGAATGACATCAGAGAGATATGGAAGTTTGTAAATTTTATCAGTCCCGAACTTCCTGAACCGGTCCTGTCAGGCGATCATCTGCTGAAAACAATTGAGAGCCTGCGTTATGATGTGGATTTGCTGAAGAAGAGAGGCAACAGGCATTAGGCAATTGGCAATAGATGCTTTATCTCTGAAATATTGACGTGGTTTGGCAAAAAAATCCAAATAACAAATCACAAAAAACAAATAATAAACAATATCAAAATTTCAAATTCGAAATAAACTACTTTGAATTTGTCATTTTGTTGATTGATATTTATTTGTGATTTGTTCCGCCACGGCGGATTGAGATTTGTGATTTCCTGGTCGGTACCGGCTCAACCAGGTTAGGTTATTAGACTGTAGGTTCTATATTAATTTGAAAATTTGAAAATGTGCAAATTTGAAAATTAAATCCGTTTCACGGGAATAAGATTAGCGACAACATGTTGGTAAGTTTGCTGTCTTAAGTACCTAAGCTTAAGAATTACTTATTTAATTTATTATTTATTTAGAATAGATGAGCTCAATGTGTTTAGCGACACATAATTTAACCTTATTATTATTTTTTAAAATGAGAAGTTTTTTTCTTCATTTTGAAAATTAAAGAAATGTTAATTAACAGTATTTTTTATTTTCGCATCAATAATTTAATAATGCAGTTTATGCCTCAGCAAATAAAACATCTCCTTTTTGCATTTGTCATCTTCGTCATTTGGCAAATATGGTCATTACAGGGCTTTTGCGCTGAATGAGATAGCCGGCAAAAAGATTAAATATGCCGGTGAAGCAAGTTGCGTTGTGTGTCATAAATCCGAGGCGAACCATAAGAAAAAGGGCGATCATGCCCGGCTTTCATGCGAGATATGCCATGGAGCGGGAAGCAGACATGCAAGTTATGCAGGGAATTTCAAAAGTAAAAATCTTCCCGATTCATTGTTATTGAATAAACCGGTTGAAAGGCAGTTTTGTGCACGCTGTCACCAGGACAACCTCGCACGGGTAAAGATAAAGTGTGACACAATTAATTTCAGCGCCGTCAAACTGGTCAATACGAAGGACCATAATGTCGCAGATGAAGATACCAGATTACCTTATAAATGTATTGATTGTCATAATCCACACATGCCATGAAGCTAATCAATAAAAATGCAAACCGCAGGTCATTTCTTAAGGCAGGATTATTTCTGGCCGGAGGTGCCGCTGCAACGACTTTATTAAAGCCATATAATGCAATTGCCGTAGTTCCTGAGGAACCCAAGGGTGAAAAGCCCTGGTACGGCATAGGTATTGATATTGATAAATGTATAGGTTGCGGAAGTTGCGCCAAATCTTGTAAAATAGAAAATGATGTACCCATGGAACCTTTCTTCTTTCGTTCCTGGGTTGAGCAATACACCATTCTGAATGACGGGTCTGTGAAGGTAGAATCGCCCAATGGCGGGCTGGATGGCTTTACACAGTCGGTACCGGATAAGGATGTATTCAAATCGTTTTTTGTTCCCAAGATGTGCAATCATTGCTCCAAGTCTCCCTGTACACAGGTGTGTCCTGTGGGGGCAACGTTTGAATCACCCGAAGGGGTAGTGCTGATTGATGAAAAGTATTGTATAGGATGCCGGTATTGTATCCAGGCTTGTCCTTATGGCTGCAGGTATTTGCATCCAAAGAAAAAAGTGGCCGACAAATGCACACTTTGCTATCACAGGATCAAAAAAGGCATGCAGCCGGCATGCTTTGCCAATTGTCCCACCGGGGCAAGAATTTTCGGTGATCTGCACGATAAAAAAAGTGAACTTGTCAGGTTCCTGAAAGATCATACCTGCATGGTGCTTAAACCTCATATGAATACAGGGGCAAAGCTTTTTTATAACTCATTAAGTGCGGAGGTAAGATAATATGGAAGAATTTAAACATTTGTTCGAAATGCTTCCCAAGGTTCAGGGATATATTTATCCGAATGAGGTAGATCTGAACTGGAGCATCCTGATTGTTTTATATCCATATATTACCGGGCTGGTAGCCGGAGCTTTTATCCTTGCTTCACTCGAACGTGTTTTTAAAGTAAAAGTGCTGAAACCGACCTATCATCTTGCTCTCCTGACTGCACTTTCTTTTTTGTTGGTTGCAACCATGCCTCTGATCAACCATCTCGGAAAACCCATGCGTGCTTATGAGATCATGATCACGCCTCACCTGACCTCGGCAATGGCCATATTTGGATTTGTGTACCTGTGGTATCTGATGGTTGTTCTCCTGCTCGAAATATGGTTTGATTACCGGAAAGATGTGATTATCTGGTCTAACCAGTCGACAGGAATAAAAAAAATAATTTACAAGATCATTTCCCTTGGTACCACTGATATTTCTCCCAAGGCCGTTGCCCTCGATAATAAAATGGGTTATATCATTACCATTATCGGTATTCCTTCTGCATTCCTGCTTCACGGATATGTCGGGTTTATCTTTGGATCCATCAAGGCCAATCCCTGGTGGTCGACAGTACTTATGCCTGTTATATTTCTGTTTTCAGCAATGGTTTCGGGCATTGCCCTGGTTATGCTTATTTATATGATTGTAACCCGGATCAGAAAGATGAAAATTGACATGGCATGTCTCGATACTATTGCAAAGTACCTGTTTTATATTTTAATCCTTGACTTTACCCTCGAATCGCTTGACCAGATCCACAGGATTTATGTTTCTGAAGAATCTTTTGAAATTATCAACCTTCTGATTTCCGGGAAACTTTATATTACTCTTTTTATTTTTCAGGTTATCATGGGCACTTTAATTCCCCTATTTACCTTGGGAACATTACAGTTTTACAAACCGGCAGATAAAACAAGAAAAACAATTTATCTCATAATCAGCTCATTGGTATTATTTGGAATATTCTTTATGCGCTGGAACGTAGTGATTGGCGGCCAGTTATTTTCGAAGAGTTTTTACGGCTTCACCAGTTTTAAAATCAGCCTGATAGGCACTGAAGGATATCTCATGGCTTTTATCTGGCTTGTGATTCCTCTGGCAATTCTCTCCTTCCTTCTCTGGTTATTGCCGCCGTGGAAAAAACAGGAAGAGGAATACGACCCTGAATCAACCTGATGATCATAATTTGGTGTCTGTCAATAAAGTTAGTGATTTTGATTTATGAATATCGATTAACGATGTTAGATTTTTGATGTTATCATTAAATCAGATGATTACACATACATCATAAATCAAAAATCGTTAACTTAGCGAAGCGATCTCACGAACACCTTATAAAATTAATATTATTGTGAGTAATCCTTGTTCTTAAATCAAGAAAGTATGACTTTAAAGACAAGCATTAAATAATAATACAAACCTATGACTAATGATGAATTTTCTGAACAGTTCAACGGGAAAGCTATTCTGGATAAACTGGATTCACTTGAGCAAAGGATCGCAAGGCTCGAAATGAGCCATGTCAACCAGACCGGCAATATTGAATTTGTCAGGCAGGATTCAGTATCAGAGTCATACGATGAGAATATTTCTCAGGCCGGGGAATCAGAGACTGAAACCGGTTTTGAAACGAAAATTGGTGAATACGGATTAGCCTGGCTGGGAAATATTGTATTATTGTTCGGAATTATATTTCTTACACAACATATCCGCGGGCTGGGTTATGGAATTTTCTCTGCACTGGTTGGTTATTTATCCGTAATTATAATCCTGTTTCTTTCTCATTTTCTTAAAAAAACTTACTCCTACATTTCTTTTGTATTCGGTATTTTCGGCATATTCCTGGTATATTTTACAACGCTTAAATTACATTTTTTCACTCCAAATCCTGTAATAATTTCACAAAATACGGGCATATTCCTTCTTCTGCTGGTGAATGCCGTCATTACATTCTTTGGTTTGCGCAGAAAGTCTGAGATTATTTGCAGCATTTCATTATTGTTGGTTTTTTGTACTGCACTTTTTTCTGATAATTCTTCTGTTCTTCTTTGGTTGCTCACTGCTTCTGCGGCAGGAGCAGCGCTTCTGTTTTATTTCTTCAAATGGTGGAGAATATTAATTATATCAATAATTTTTATTTATCTCACACTGCTTATCTGGTTGCTTAATAATCCGTTCATTACTCATAAGATATCAATAGTCGCAGATCATCATTATTGTCTGTATTATTTATCTGCAATTGCAATTATTTTCTCTTTGCTGACATTTGTCAGGAAAAAAGGTTTATTCCCCGACAAAATCATATTACCTTCCGTCCTGCTTAATGGCATTGGGTTTTCGACACTTCTTCTCATGATAATCCTGGCATTTTATCCTGCGGATTATATCTGGATTTTTGTTACAATTTCTGTATTCTGTCTTCTGTTCTCCATTATTTTGAAATACCAGTCTCCCTGGGCATTTGCACCTGCACTGTATCTTATTTATGGATTCGTTACTATCAGTGTCAGTATATATGGAAAATATGGCTTGCCTGGCTCTTATTTTCTACTTTCATTGCAAAGCCTTATGGTTGTTTCGTTTGCCCTGTGGTTCCGGTCAAAAATTATTATTGTTCTGAATACTTTCCTTTTCCTGATGATGCTTTTTTCATACATGTTTTTCTCCGTACATGAGATACTTATTAACTTTTCATTTCCGGTGGCAGCATTTATATCTGCCAGGATCATTCACTGGCAGGAAAAGCGCCTGAACATCAAAACAGCACTGATCCGGAATACCTTTCTGGTTATACTGTTCCTGACCATGTTATATGCGGTATATCAGACTGCTCCGCAACAATATGTGACACTTTACTGGATACTCGTTTCCCTTTTGTATTTTCTCACCAGCCTGGTATTAAAAAATATCAAATACCGCTGGATGGCCATGGCCACTATGTGCGTCACTGCCATTTACCTGTTTACCGTAGACTTTGCTCATTTATCACTTATTTACAGGATCATTGCTTTTCTTTTTCTGGCAGTCCTTTCAATTGCCATTTCAATCTATTATTTCAAAAGAGCCAGGATAAAAAATACAGAGGAACCTGTAAACAATGAAAATGAGTTGGCGCAGACATTATAAGTGATA
>JAPLDU010000075.1 GCA_026391255.1 Bacteroidia bacterium
GATGATTATATTCGGAATACTTACAATGAACCCGTTTATTTTCAGGCTGATCCCGACTATTATGTTAAACACCGGGATGGAAACCCATTCAATCTCGATCATTTCTTTAGAAATCCCTGGGAATACCAGTCTACATTTATGCCGTATACCCAGGTGACCGATATTCTGATCCCCTGTCATTTCTGGGATCCCAAATCTCCCGTATTTTTTAAACGTGAAGATATTATCGATCCCGGTTTTAAAATTTCGGTGATAGCTGATGTAAGCTGCGATGTGCCGGGTCCGATCCCTTCTACATTACGTTCGTCATCAATTGCCGAGCCATTTTACGGTTATGATCCTATTACAGGAACTGAAGGTGAAGCTTTTCATCCGCAGAATATCACGGTGATGGCCATTGATAACCTGCCGGGAGAACTGCCCCGCGATGCATCCGAAGACTTCGGCAATGCTTTGATCAACCGGATTTTTCCTTCCCTGTTCGGTGAAGATTCCGAAGGGATCATTGAACGTGCCACCATTGTTAAAGATGGCAAACTTACCGAAAGATATTCCTACCTTAGCGATTACGCCGGACTGGCATAATTATTATTTTAGTCATAATCCTAATCCTTGACTTGGTTAAAAATAGGATAAGGACTAAGATTAGGACTAGGACAAAGACAAAAGAATTACGAATTACGAATTACGAGTTACGAATTACGAATTACGAATTACGAATTATGAGTCACAACTTTATTCTACGATGAATTTTGCTGCTGCCGTGCTGTAAGATGTTGTCACCCTTGCAATGAATACTCCTTTGGCACAATTTCTGATATCTAAGCCCAGATTCTGAATTCCAGCCTGACGGTTAAGGAAGTTCACTGATTTTATTGTTTTCCCGAAAATATCACATAAAGTAATATTTACATCAGATCGTAAAGGAAGTGTGATCCTGATATAAGCAATATCTTTTGCCGGGTTGGGAAATACCATTACCAGCGATTTGGCTGAAGCAACCGGCAATTCATCAATAGCGGCAGGTCCTCTGAATGTTTCAGACCTGAAAATACCACGGCCAAAAGTGGCTGCATATATCACTCCCTGGTTTGATACACCGTGTTCTCCGTTGTTGGTAAAGAGCTGTTGACGTAACATTAATACCGGGACATTCTGCATACCGTTGATATTCTCATCCTGCCATACAGGGGAAGATGATGTGATATCTTCCGTTATAAAAACACCGTATTCGGTACCAATGATTGCCCTGTTACCATCATTCCAACCAAGAATTGATGAATAAACCTGCATTACCGGCAGGTCACCCTGTTTTGATACGAAGGTGGGATTGTTACTGGTAACAGCATTTGTCGAATACTTTATATAATCCGAGTATCCCCAGTCACCAAGGGTTACCAGTAAATTTTCAGGGTCTGTGGGATCCACTGCAATGCTTTTGATGGTATGGTCAAAAGTCATGATCTTAATTACATCGATTACCTGGGCATAATTAACAACAGGATTAATATCACTCAATGTTGCAGCCATAGCCGTATCAGTTCTTGCATACAGGATATTTGAAGCCCTGTAAAGACTACTGTCAGATGAGAAGAAGAGATAATTGCCATCCGCTGAAAATTCAAGATTGCTGACCATACCGATCTCTAAATCCGGCTTTATTATCGGGTACCAGGGTAAATTTGTTGAGATGGTAAAATCCAATGATTTACGCGTGATCCAGACATTCCCTTTAAATCCCATGGCCAAAACAGCCTGGACAACATCCTTAACCCTGACATAATCGCCCGGTAAAAGAGAGACTGTGAGCAAATAGGGAAGCTTCCGGTTATCTATCTTACTGGAAGCATAGATCGTTTCTCCCGGCAGGTAAGTGATGTGAGTAGTTACAACAAAATCGCCGTTGGGATTTTTAACCATGGTAGTATCCCAGGTAAAGTTTGAATGATAAAGATTAAAGTCAGTAAAAAATAATTCCCAGTCGGGAAGGAGCATATTGGCCACCGTGTTGATGAAAGTGACGGAATCGATACTTTGTTCATCGTTGAAACTTTCCCAAAGTCTGAAAGGTGTATTTTTTGCTACTACAGTATCACTTTTGCCGATAATTGAAGTAAGCCCGTTCCAGTATTTATTAAGTATCCTGTTATTAAAGAAATACTTACCAACGGGGTTGTTAGGATCATCAAAATTCATCCCTTTTTCAATGGATCTTTTTAGTGAACCAAAGGAAGAGGAAGCAAATGTCACCCTCGGATCAAGAACAGACATTTCACAGTTACCTCCATTGCCATTTTTAATTTTTGTAGCATCCATCTGGTTATTTTCGCCGAAACTGAAATATAAAGTACCATTATGATCTGAACCCCCGGCTGTATATCCTTCGCCATCCGTGCAGACAGATGTGAATTGCACGGTATTATAATTCCGGTTGAGGCAGGAGAATATTAAATCAGTATTGTCAGTGAAATAAATACCGACGTCAGTACCGACATAAAGAGTATGGTTATTCTGATAATCCGGGTGGATAGTAATAACATGCTGGCCGTCAGGCACAAAATAAGCTCCAGTAGTTTCGCTTATTTGTTCCCAGTAATTATTTGACCATATCCACATGATATGACCACCAACTATGATTTTTTGAGGATCATTGGGAAAAACAGCTATAACATCAGCGCAGATACCCTGAGTTTCCAAAGGATTGAAGTCACTGTTCTCACCGTTTGGTCCGACACCGGGGCCAATAACAGTCCAGGTTTCTCCATTATCGGTACTCTGAAAGATGTTCAATAAATTTCCGTTTGGTTTTGCTGCCTGGCAATAGATATAATCCGGATCAGAAGGTGCTATGGCAAATTCAAGCCTGCCTCCGGGAGAATTTGGCCATAAGGTGTTATTGCTTTCAAAAGTCAATCCTTCGTCGTGCGAAATATAGGTACTTGCATTGATTTCGCTTACAACCAAACCGCCGGTTCCGGTTTTGACATCAGTTGACAACAAAGCAGGAGTTCCGTTTGCCAGACCCCAGTTCGCTCCACCATCAGGAGATACCATTAATCCGTGTGATGTAGAGGCATATACAGTTTGTGGATTTTCAATATCAGCGGCAATACGGCTGACATATTCATATGTTGGGCCGGATGTGGATAACAGCCTGATAAAATTGTTATGATCCGAATCAATTGCTTTGGTTGATTTCCATATTCCACTCCCTTTTGAATAACCTGGACTTCCCTGGAAAATCTCACCGGTCCCGAAGTAAATATCACCGTTTGATGCCTGGTATAAACAGGTGATGCACATATTTTGCCAGGGAATGACTGCATCTCCTGTATATAAAACCTTATTCCACGAAAGGCCGCCGGTCGATGAACGCCATAGACCTCCGTCTACTGCCCCGGCATAAATGATACCTGGATTATCTTTATCAATAATGAGTGCACGTGTTCTGCCGCTGAAATTATCAGGACCCATCTCTATCCAGGTCATGTCTGTTTGAATGTCCTTCCTGTTCAATTGGGATTTTTTGTGTTTTTCAGGATTGGTGTTACCTGCATCCTGATTTGGGACAATTTGATCAGTAGAAACATGTATTAATTCAGAACGCTGTGTAATTACAACAGACTTGCTGTAATTTCCATTACAAAGGACAGGATTTAAAGGTACCATCCAGATAATGTAACAGAAAACATATAATAAATGCTTTGTTTTCATATCATTACAATTTAATATGATATAACAAAGATAATTAAAAATAATTATAAGTTATGAGTGATGAATTATGAGTATGTATCGTATTGTCAAATTATTTTTCATACAAATCTTGTCCTAATCCTAGTCCTTGTCTTAGACCAAATCCTGGTAAGATTTAAGACCAGGACAAAGACAAAGACTAAGACAAAGGCTTGCAAAGAAACATAGTCCTAATCATAGTCTTTGACCTAGTCAGAAAAAGGACAAGGACTATGACTATGTATAGGACAAGGATTTAAAACTTATGACTTACGACTTATAACTTATGACTTATGACTAAAACTTTATCCTGATACTGGCAAAAATTTCTCGTCCTGGGCCCGGCTGGTAGGAGTTTCCATCCGGGTCGGGTTCGGTAAATGCCATGTATTTTACAGCAGTGATATTACGGGCAAACAGGCTGCACTCTCCGTTTAATCCCCATATTTTCCATTGGTATGAAATACGGGCGTGGAATAAATTAAATCCTTTCTGCCAGTTCTGGTAAATTGTCGGGTCCAGTTCACCATTATAAGCTTTTGCATCGGTATAAATTGACCATTTTGACTGGTACTCGGTGGCCAGACTCACTTTAAAATTCTTGTTGATTTTGTATATAAGTTCAGCATATAACCGATGTTTGGGACAATTAGGCAGCCACTGGCCTTTTGCCGGAGGAGTGGTCAGAACATAAGTGGTATCAGTCTGAGGTGTATTTAAAATCGGAATATGTATACGCTAACTGAATACTTAAAGGCTTCAGGATTTTGTACGAAATAAATGTCTCGATGCCATTTCTCCGGCTGTTACCGGCATTTCCGTAAAATACTTCCTGGTTTCCCCTTCCAGTTTGTTTGAAACGGAAAAAATCATTTTTTGTATTCATCATAAAACCGGTAATTTCATAATAAAGCACATCTTTATAAAAACCGCGCAGTCCTATATCAATGCAATCAGAGGTAGCCGGGAATAAGTGAGTGTTGAAGCCGCTGTAACCAACCGGGTTGCTGGCCAGTTCTTCGGTCGAAGGGGGCATAAAACCCTGTCCCCAGTTGACAAAAGCAGTTACTGCGTCTGAAAATGAATAACTTGCCCCAATCCTTGCAGATGTTTTTGAAAAATTCTCCGAGGTTTTTGCAGAATCTAAGCCTAACATTTTATCGGTTAATTCATTATTCATTTTATCATAACGCAGGCTTCCCATCAGGTTAAATTTATCTATTTCGAGTTTGTACAATGCATAAACACCAATGCTGCTTTGGGAAATGATCTGGTTGGCAAGCAGGGTGTCTGTTTCAATGTTGGTTTCATCAATGCTCTCCACTCTGTCAGGATTTCCGGCGCTTTGCAGCTTGTACATATTAATATCCTGCCATTTCATATCCGTTCCCAGGCTGAAATTATTTTTTATTTTGCCTGAACCTAAATGAAGATTGTACTGGGCGCTGACACCAGGAACAGAATACGTACGATACTCGGCACATGTATTGCTCGTTTCCTTATAATTCCAGGTCCGGTAGTATGAACTTACCAGGACATCCTGATTTTTGGAGATCAGATAAGTCCCAACGAACCCAATTGTAGTACGGTTGGTTTTCTGGTATTCGTTAAACGGGCGTGCATCAGGATTGGCCTGCAATAGGTTATCGAACTGACTGAGATTTAAACCTTCCGGATTTTGCTGGAAATAATCGGTATGTGAGATTATCTGTGTGATTGTCAGCTTTGAGGAAGGATGGAAATTAATTTTCTCATAGAGGTTGTTTCCCCAGAACGCCTGGTGATCGCGGTATCCATCGCCGTCAGTACGTGAAAAACTTACCCGGTAGTCAAGGTTTTTATCAGAACCATCAAATTGTAACAATGATTTTCTGAACCCATTTGATCCGATTGTTTGTTCTATCTCTCCACCAAAAGGTTTTGATCCTCCGTTTTCAGTGGTGATATTTAATAATCCTGCGGCGCCGCTTCCCCCATACAGACTTGCAGCCGGACCACGCAAAACTTCAATGTTATAAACTGTTGCCCAGTCAACATCATAAAGATCAGGAGCAAAACCGGATGGATCATTCACCGGAATGCCATCCAGTAAAACGCCTATTCCCCTCAAACCGCGCTCGGTAAGGATACCTTGTCCGCGGATGGACATGTGAATGCGTTCGCCGTCATGCTGATTATCTATGCGGACACCCGGAACCAAACGCAATGCTTCGTCTGCTGCTATTGCCTTGGGCATATTGGAAAGTGTAACGGGTGTTACCAGCGAAACGGAACCAGGATTACTTTTCAGCAGTATTGGCAACCTGTTGGCTGTAACGACAACTTCCTTCAGTTTGATTGATTTAGTTGTATCAGGCATTACATTTTGCCCGAACGAGAAAACACTTATGCACATTAAAAGTGCAATGGAATATATTTTAATTTTCATCATTTGATTTTTTTAATACTTAAATAATAATTTATAAATAACATAATATCAATTACATATAACTTAATTTTAAATAATAGTCTTTTTTTATGATAGAATAAGTTGAAAAGTAAATACACACAGAAATGATGCGGGTTAATAATCATATATGCTATGTGTGACTTAGAGTAACCCTTAGGTGACTTTGTGGTTAAAAAGAGTGAACTATAACCACTCAGCCGTGGCAGAGAATACTAAGGATGTCACAATGGTTCAACAAGGAATTCTCTTGGATTTTCCGACTATTCCATCATTCCAATAAACCACTTAATTGTTTTGTAGAGTAAGTTCGGGAGGTGGAACGGCAATATCGGATATCAGGTATTTATAAAGATTCAGATATCCTGTATTAATGGTCAATAATTTCTGAAAAAAATAGCAGAAATTAAATTCGTTCAGAAAATATTGCAGATAATTTAAGTTTATTGTCTTGCCGCCTTTTCCTGAGGATTGATTATCACTGAGAAAATCGCGGATATGGTTATCAAGTCCTGTAAAAAGCTTTTCTTCATTTTTATCATTCAGGCAGTAATATGTCAATGTGTTTCCTTCCTTTTTAACAGTAACCACATCGTACATTTTACCATTATGATTAAACTCGTGTTCGTTTAGCCAGGAAGGTTTGCTTTGGGTAGTTGTAATTCTGAAAATGACCAATAACTTCTTGGCCGGATCATCGCTGATCTTTTTCAACATTTCATGCTTCACTTTCCATTGCAAAGCAGTAAATATCAAGTAAAATCCTGCAAGATTAAAGCAAAATATTACCAGCAATATATATGCAAATGTCTTTTTCAAGATCAATTAAAATGTTCCGGCAAATATAAATTATAATGTGTGTATTTTATTTGTTTAAGAGATTTTATATTACTTCTGAACGGGAATATTATATGTAAGAAATTGAATGATACAAAAAACAAAGGAATATTTCCAGATCGATATGTTATACAACAATAGAAAAAGCAAATCTTTCATGATGATTATTTCTTATTTCATAAAATTCAGAATGTTACTATATTATTTAAAAAAATCTGAATTGGAAATTATTTAATAATTTGTTAATAGATTGTTAAATAATAAAGGGGGGAAATGTAAATTGCATTCTAAATTTGGAGTTATTAATTATTTTCATAAATTTACACAGGCTTTTCTATATTATTAACTTATAATTCATTAGTATGAAAATTAATATTTTACTTCGAGTGAGATTTATTGTCTCTTTAGTTATTCTGTTTACATTATCTGTGTTTCAGTCCGAGTCGCAGGTAAGTTTTGTCCAGACTAATGATGCTGACTTCCAGCTTGGTTTTGTAAAGAATACCTATGTATCAGGTAACAGTGTGAGTGTGTATTCTAAAGGTACTGCAGTAAGCAACTGGCTTACAACAACAGTATTGCCTCAAATACTCACCAGGCATAGGGTAGCAACATGGAAAAACACATATGTATACCTGGTCGGTGGGAATAATGGTACAACAGACGTAAATACAGTTTACAGGGCCACTTTACAGACGGCAGGTATCAGCGGCTGGACAGCTCAGACTGTCCTTCCGGTAGCTGTTACTGATGCTGCAGTGGTTATAGGAATTAATATGATTTACGTAATTGGAGGAAATGTCGGCGGTGTACCCAGCTCTGCTATCTATTATGCAAGCCTTGCTGCAGATGGTACAGTGGGTACCTGGCAGACCAGTACGGTAAGCCTTCCGGCAGGCCTTTGGGGACACACTGCCGCTTATGTGTTTGGCAGACTGTATGTTGTGGGGGGCAGTAATCTTTCTGCATCGAACTCTGCTGTGTCTACAGTTTATACTGCTAATATACTGCCAAACGGTAACCTGTCATCATTTACCACAGGAACATCGTTACCTGCCGCTACCAACGGTCATACAATGGTTGATTATAACGAAACTCTATTCGTGATGGGAGGTTTTGATAATGCAGGTGTGAGAACCAATGCAGTGTATTATTCTGCAATAAACTCTGACGGTACAAATTCAGCATGGCAAACAGCCAATTCATTGCCTGGCAATGTTAGTAACCATTCGTCCACCTGTTTTAACGGATTGGTGACTGCAATCTGTGGAAAAGAAACTGCAGGGTCAAGTGATACATTAAGTAAGAAAATGTATTATGCCAACATCGCCGATTATCCCAATTTCACATGGACCTTAGCAACGAATGACCTGTACGATCAGACTGAGAACGGACAGGCATTTGCATGTAACGGACAGATTGTATTTTGTGGAGGCGATAACTTAGCAGGTGTACCTTCACTTAACTGCAGGTATAATTTGGTAACTGTAGGTACTGCAATTATCAGCAATGCATCCTTTACTTCCAATCCCTTTTTCCAGTTAGGAAATGAAAGGTATATACAGAACCTGGCATTTACTTTAACACCGGCAGGTGTCAATTATACTATGTACTACAGGCTGGCGGGAAACGACGAGATCTGGGGCGACTGGGTCAACGCTGGCGTCACTACTCCGTCGGTAATAAATCAGACCAAACGGTATGTCCAGTACATGGTGAGATATACACCTGCAGGTATTACAAATATTGCTCTGAATGATGTGACCTTGAATATTCAGGGAACCCAGCTCAGCGGTAACCTGAACACCTCAAATGTCAATCTAACTGCTGCAGCCAGTCCATACTGGGCAACTGCAAATATTTCCTATACAGCGGGTACTCATAACATTGAGGCTGGAGTGACCATTTTATTCTCGCCCGGAACCGGATTGGAAATAGGGCAGGCCAATATGAATTTTAACGGGACAGCTTTAAATCCTGTAAAACTTACATATTATACCAGCGATGCAGGAAACTGGACAGGTGTTTATTTTGATGATAACAGCGATAACGGGGTATCCTCTTCGATGAATTATACCATCATCGAAAAAGCCGGTTACGGGACTTATAATACAAATCTTTATTGTGTAAATACCAACGAACCTCATATTCAGCATTCTATTTTCAGAGAGTCGGTTGGACTTGGTATTCGACTGGATAATTCGAATACCAGTATCGAAACAAGTTCGATTGAAAATAACACCGAAAGTGGATTGTCTTTGAGTTCGTCGAATCCAACCCTTGTTTCGACTGTAATTACTGATAATGATTATGCCGGGGTTTATTTTGTAAATACGAACGGAGTCCCTTCATTCGTGAATTCGAGCATAACCAATAACCTCTATGCTTATTATTCCCCGTCGCCGGATTTTAATTTTCCCGGTCTACTAGGTACAGTCTCTATTACAGGTAATACTTATAACGGACAGGCAATAGCAGGAGGAACTATCACCGGAAATCGTAACTGGAACCATCCGGGTACGGATTTTTTAATCCTTGGCAATATTACTATCGGGGCGCTTAATTCACTTTGCAGGCTTACTATTGAGCCCGGTAATGTGCTTAGATTTGCCTCAGGGGTTTATTTACAACCTGGATTTTACAATAGTTGCTGTGGTCCTTATGGTGGAGAAATCTACGCTATCGGCACCTCAACCAATCCTATTACTTTTACTTCCATGAATGGACAGCCCGGAGGATGGAACGGATTATATTTCCCCGATCTAAGCGATTGGAATGGTGGAAGTTCTACCCTTGAAAATTGTATAATTGAAAATGGGAATTCCTATAATATAAGTTGCGAATCTACTGTCAGGCCAAGTATTAATCTTTGCACTATCCGGAATTCTTTGCAGGATGGCATCAGGCTCAATAGTTCACAATTATCCATTTTAAATACTGTATTTAGTAATAACGGTAGATACCCTGTATACTGTTTGACAACTAATTGCGAACCACTTTTGACAGGTTCTACTTTTACAGGCAATGTGCAGAATTATATCACCTATTCCGGAGGGCAGATAGGATATAATAAAACACTGATCAATTATGGGGTTGATTATTATTTTGAAACAACAGCCTGGGTTGGTTTATTGAATAGCAAATGCCGGCTTACAGTGAATGAAGGAAATACACTGAGGTTTGCCTCAGGAACACAACTCCAGATTGGCAATTATCTCGGTTGCTGTGGCCCTTATGGTGGTGAACTTTCCGCTGTAGGAACCACAAGCAATAAAATAACATTCACTTCTTTAAATGATCAGGCCGGGGGATGGAATGGCATATACTTCCATTATAACAGCAATTACAGCGCTTCAGTATCGACAATGACGAATTGTATTGTTGAAAAAGGTAGTACTTATAATTTATATTGTGAAAGCACCGTTCAGCCTGCAATCAGCTATTGTATTGTCAGGAATTCAGCAGGGAAGGGAATCTCCATATATAATTCATATTTGTCTTTATCGAACACGCAGATTACAAATAATGCAGGTTATGGCTTGTATTTTAATAACCCGTATTACATTCCGCAACTGACCAGTCTTACCATTACCGGAAACAGTCTTGATGGTGTGGTTTCTGAGGGTGGTACCGTTTCTGTTGACCGCACCTGGAAATATTTTGGCGCCGGTAATTATAACCTTCTAGGAAGTGTTACAATCGCTTTAAACAATTCAAAATGCCGGCTGACTGTAAAACCGGGTAATACATTACGTTTTCCAACTGGTTCATCACTTCAGATTGGCACTTGGGTCAGTTGCTGTGGCAGTTACGGAGGTGAATTATATGCGGTTGGAAAGCCAGACAGCCTGATCACATTTACCGCTTCAAACGGTACAGATGGCGGATGGAATGGCATCTATTTTCAGGATAACAGCGATGCTTTTTCATCTGTTTCCACTTTGAAATATTGTACCATAGAAAAGGGCAGTACATATAATGTATATTTTGAAAGTACCAATCAACCAACCATGACTTATTGTACTATCAGGAATTCCACGGGTAAGGGACTTAGTTCTAATAATTCAATGCCGACTCTTGCTCATCTTGACATATTGAATAATGCCGGATATGGTATTTATTTCAACAACATGTATTATATTCCACAGATGACTTTTCTTAATATCAGTGGTAATGGCATGAACGGAGTTGTTGCTGAGGGAGGTACACTATCAGTTGATCGTACATGGAAATATTTTGGAACCGGAAATTATAACCTGCTTGGTAGTATTCTTATCGCTTTAAACAATTCAAAATGCAGACTAACCTTAATGCCGGGAGTCAGCCTTGGCTTTGCTGCAGGTACACAATTGCAGATTGGATATTATAATGGTTGTTGCGGAAATTATGGTGGTGAATTATATGCTGTCGGGAAAACCGACAGCCTGATTTCTTTTCTTCCGACAAATGGTTTGGCAGGCGGATGGAATGGTATTTATTTTGCCGATCAGAGCGATCTGTTCGGTTCAGTTTCTACACTCAGGCATTGCAGCATTGAAAAAGGAAATACCTTTAATTTGTATTGCGAGAATACAAACCAGCCAGCCACACTAGACAGTTGCATAATTACAAATTCAAATGGTTATGGGATTTCACTTAATACTTCTTCAATAAGCATTACCAGCAGCCAGATTAATTATAATACAGGTAATGGTATATATATCAATGGAACAGGAAGCCCGACCATAGGAAATTCAACCACAACTACCTGTGATATCTATTACAATGGCAATTATGATGTTTATAACAATACAGCCAATAATATCAATGCAAGATATAATTTCTGGAACTCATCCGATAGCACCCTTATTGCCTCAAGGATATATGACAAGAGTGACAATGCCGCCAGAGGATATGTGTATTTTATGCCCTTTGTTGCTTCAGGACAGGTTCCCACCGGAAGTTTTAATATTACCGGTAACTTTAAGTATTACAACAGTTCATTGACCCCTCTGGCAAATGTTACCGTTTTTGCTAAAGATATGACCGGGAATATTATTGGAACCACTGAAACCGATGGTGCAGGGAATTTTATTTTCAGCAATCTGACCAACGGAATGTACAAATTTGATGTTTCCCCTGAAGATATTCCATGGGGTGGGGTAAATTCAACTGATGCCCTGCTCATCATGCAGCATTTTGCAAATATCCAGGTATTATCAGGTTTGAAGAAATCTGCTGCCGACGTAAATAAAAGCGCTACCGTCAATTCGACCGATGCCCTTTTTGTTATGAAGCGTTTCTCACAACTCATCACATCATTCCCTTCAGGCGATTGGGTATTCGATGATACCGTAAAGATATATAACAGCGACATGAGTTCTAATATTAACGCATTATGCTTTGGTGATATCAATGCTTCTTACCTGAATTCCGGAAGCAAATACCAGAATCTTCCTTCTGTCACATCTGACGCAAACCAGTTGATCAGAGTTTTTCCGGGGAATGAATATGATATTCCGGTAACTGTGACTTCAGCAATGAGTTTAGGCGCCGTTTCATTAGTTCTTGGATTTCCAGCCGAAGCGCTTCAAATCACAGGTGTTTATATGGCAAATCAATTACCTTTCTGCTATTCAGTGACCAACGGAAAGATATATATTTCATGGGCAGACCTGAATGCTTTGCAATTAGTTAAAAATGACCTGCTTCTGTTTATCAGGGTAAAAGTGTTGGATCAGGTAGCATCTGACAACCAGTTAATTTTTGATGTTGAAGATTTGAGTGAATTTGCTTCTGAAGAAGCCGTTGCATATGAAGATGTAATATTAAATATTCCTCATCTTGAAATTGCCTCTGCAAATGGAATTTCAGAATTGAATGGCGGCTTCAGCCTTTCAAATTATCCCAATCCGTTCGGGCAGTCTACCAGCCTGAATTTTACCCTTCCACAGTCTGCTGTTATTTCCATTGATATTTTTGATATTCTTGGTCAGAAAATCGCTGACATAGCTCAGGGATACAGGGTTGCAGGGACCTATTCAGTGAAATTTTATTCAGATGCCCTTAGTTCTGGTATCTATTATTGCAAAATGGATGTTCAGACCGGAGAGAATACGTATTCTATTACACGACAGTTATTTATCAGCAGGTAACACGCTGAATGACTGATTTATTATTTAAAAAAATTGTAAAAGTTTTCGGTATGAACCTTAATCAATTAAGCAATGAAGAAAGTTCTCATTATAATTAGCCTGTTCCTGTGGTCTGTGCTGGTTCCTGCTCAGACCCTCACAACAACTGCGGGAACAGTATCATCATGTGCGGGTGAGGTCACAGTACCGGTTACGGTTACTAATTTTACCGGGGTGGCTTCAATTTCTCTGGTTCTGAATTTCAATTCCTCGGTTCTTACATGGAATGGTTATCAGAATTTTAACAGCGCTCTGACTTCCGGAATGTATTTTATCAATTCTGTAAACTCAAAAGTCATTATTTCCTGGACATCAGTGAATCCTGTGACGCTTCCAAATGATACGCTGATCAGGCTGAAATTTATCACAAACGGTGGAACAGGAAGCCTGACATGGGATACACAGACACAAGGTAATTGTGAATACAGCAATTACTATGGTACAGTTTTGACGGCCAGTTTTGTAAACGGAGCTGTCAATCCCGGCGGGCAAATACCTGTGATCACTTCCAGCCCCGTTAATGCCTCCGTATTATTGGGTAGTAACGCCAGTTTTCAGGTGATCGCCACTGGGGCTTCATCGTACCTTTGGCAGAAAAGCACTGACAATGGCACTAGTTGGACAAATGTGACGAATGTTGCTCCATTTTCAGGAGCCACCGGTGCAACACTAACGATAACAGGAGTTGTAATGACCATGAGCGGGTATAGGTTCAGGTGCCAGGTAGGCGGTACCTGTCCGCCTTCACCTGTTACTTCTGACCCGGCTACACTGACAGTTGTAAACCTGATCACTGTGACAGCCGGTTCAGTGAATTCCTGTCCGGGCAGCATTACCATACCTGTGTCGGTTACCAATGCCATAGGAGTAGCCAGTATTTCTCTTGCACTGAATTATAATAACCAGATACTTACCTTTTCAGGAGTTCAAAATATCAATTCTTTGTTTGATTCTGAGGATCTGTATATCAATGCCAGCAATGGGAAAGTCTATATCTCTTATGCTACTTACCCTGCAGTTAATTTCGGAAATTCACAATTATTCCAGCTTTTATTTTCTTATTCGGGGGGAAATACAACTCTTAGCTGGGATTCGCAGACTCCGGGGAATTGTGAGATTGCAGACCAGAACGGTTATTTAGCCAGTCTCACTTATGTCAGCGGAAATATTACCGCATCGGGAACAAACCCTGTTATTACTGGTCAGCCCGTAAACAGCGCCGTTCTTGCCGGAAATAATGCATCTTTCTCAGTGACTGCAACCGGGGCAACAGCTTACATCTGGCAAAAGAGTATAGATAATGGATCAAGCTGGTCAGATCTTACCAATACAGTCCCTTATTCCGGTGTTACCACAGCCACAATGACAATTACAAGTGCCGGTCTCAGCCTGAACGGGGTTCAGTTCCGTTCCCGGGTAACTGGCGCCTGTCCTCCTACACCGGTCATTTCTAACCCTGCTACCTTGACAGTTTATCAATTGATTACCGTTACTGCCGGATCTTTTACTTCCTGCCCGGGAACAATCAGCATTCCGATATCCGTGGCAGCGGCTGATAATATCGCAGGTATCTCACTTGTATTAAATTATAACCAACAAGTACTTACTTTCCAGGGTTACCAGAATCTCAGTCCGGGTTTATCGTCTGCCGGCGCTGTGATCAATGCTGCAAATGGCAAAGTGTACTTTAGCTGGGCTTCTACCTCGGGTGTGAACCTGGGTTCACAGCAATTAGTCATTTTCCAGTTTAGTTCCAACGGAGGTACATCAGCACTTACCTGGGATACTCAGACGCCCGGTTACTGTGAATTTGTCAATGCAGCAGGAAATGTGATAGCTTCCACTTACATTAACGGCAATGTAAGTACTGCAGGACAATTTCCGGTAATTAATCTTGATCCTTCAAATACGACGGTAATTGCTGGAACAACGGCATATTTCAGTGTATCAGCAACAGGAGCCACATCCTACCAATGGCAGGTGAGCACCAATGGAGGTAATAGTTGGTCAAACGTTGGAGGTAATAGTGCAACTCTTTCTATATCCTTACCAACGCAAGCTATGAGCGGCTTTCTTTATCATTGCATAGTTGGAGGAGCCTGTCCTCCTACACCGGTTACTTCAGGATCAGCTTCACTTACTGTTTTACAAATGATCACAACTACAGCCGGTACGGTGAACAACTCATGCGGGACTAATATTCTGATCCCTGTTACAGTGACAAACTGCAATAATGTGGGATCAATTTCCCTAGCGCTTAATTACAGCACTTCAGGCCTTACATATGATGGTTACCAGGATTTAAACCAGGCTCTGAACAATGGTAACCTGGTTGTGAATGCCTCAAACGGGAAAGTCTATATTTCCTGGGCATCCATTAACCCGGTCAGTATCGGTACAGCGAACTTATTAAAGATAAGATTTTTATCCGTAGGTATTACCAGCAGCCTGACCTGGGATACCCAGACTGCAGGCAATTGTGAATATGCAGATGGCCAGGGTAACATCATTTCATCTTCCTATATTAACGGAAGTGTTACGCTTTTACCAAATCCACTATCGGTGAATGCAGGGAACGATGTAACTATTACCCTTGGATCTTCGGCGAATCTTTCCGGTAGTGTCAGCGGTGGCACCAGTCCTTATACTTATCTTTGGTCGCCTGCAACCGGATTGTGTTGTACTGCAATTCTTAATCCTGTTGCAACACCCGATACCACCACTATTTATACCCTTACTGCTACTGCTGCTAATGGCTGTTCAGGAAGCGACATTGTAAAGATCACAGTTTTGTACCCTCCTCCTATAGTAGAAGTATCCAATGATACTGCTATTTGCCTGAACGAATCTGTTTCCTTTTATGCAAATGCTACTGGCGCAACCCCTCCTTATCATTATCTTTGGAGTACGGGAGCCACTACACAGACAGTCAATATTAGTCCAAGTTACACGAGTAATATTTATGTTTCTGTGACTGATCTGCATAACAGTCTGACCGTTGAATATGTTCATGTTCAGGTTTATCCTCTGCCCGTCTTTTCCCTGGGTAACGATACTACTATTGCAACAGGTCAGACCTTATTCCTGACACCAGGCAGCAGTTTTACATCATATCTCTGGAGTGACGGTTCCACCGGACAATCACTGCTAATATCGGAAAGCGGAACTTATGCGGTAACAGTTACAAACCAGTACGGATGTTCTTACAGTAATAACATAAATGTAACTGTTGCATATTTGGGATGGGTGGTTAATATTCCTCCTGTTCCGGCAATTTGCAGTGGTAGTAGCGCCGAACTTACCACTTCAGTTACAGGCGGAACAGCCCCCTACTTTTATGTATGGAGTAATGGAGCAACCAGTTCTTCGGTCATAGTGAGTCCGTCTTTCTCAAGTTATTATTATGTAACCGTGACCGATGCTAATAATTCATCCTCGATAGGGAATGGATATGTTGTTGTGCATCCTGTTCCTCAGGTTAACCTGGGTAATGACATTTCATTCAATTTTGGTGAATCAGCAACTTTAGATGCCACACAGGGATTTTCCAACTATCTGTGGAATACAGGTGCAACGGTTCAGACTATTGAGGTGAATCAGCCTGGAATTTATTCCGTAACTGTGACAAACCAATATGGCTGTTCAGGAAACGATGACATTAATATTACAGTTTTATACCCGACACCTGTAGTTAATATATCCAATGATACTGCAATCTGCCTGAATGGATCAGCATCGCTTTATGCAAATGCAGGTGGTGCGGTTCCTCCGTATCATTATTTGTGGAGTACGGGGGTAACTACCCAGAATGTCACTGTCAGTCCGGTTGTTTCATCTACCTATTATGTTTCGGTAACTGATTATTATAACAGCCTGACTGTCGAATCTGTTCACATTCAGGTAAATCCGCTGCCGGTATTTTCATTTGGTAATGATACTACTATTTCAACAGGTCAGACACTATTGCTTACTCCCGGAAGCGGCTATTCTTCATATTTATGGAACAATGGTTCTACAGGGCAGTCGCTGCTAGTTTCAGTTAGCGGGACTTATGCAGTAACGGTTACAAACCAGAACGGATGCTGGTACAGTGATAACATCAACGTGACCATTGTAAATCAGGGTCCGGTGGCATATATTCAACCAGTTCAGGGTATCTGCAGTGGCAGCAGTGTTATTCTTACTGTGACAGTGACAGGCGGAACATCTCCATATATCTATTTGTGGAATAATGGTGAAACCGGCTCTTTTATCAATGTAAGTCCTTCTTCATCAAGTTATTATTATGTTACAGTGACCGATGCAGCCAATTACTCTTCGTCAGGGAATGTCTATGTGGTTGTTCATCCGTTGCCAATGGTTTCTCTGGGAAATGATATTTCGTTCAATGAGGGCGGATCGGCAACTTTAGATGCCGGACAAGGATTTTCCTCCTATCTGTGGAGTACGGGAGCGTCTGTTCAGACAATTGTGGTAAGCCAGTCAGGAATATATTCGGTAACAGTAACAAACCAATATGGTTGCAGCGGCTCCGATAACATTCAGGTGACCGTTACACCAATCACACAGACACAAGCAGTAAATCTGCCAAATGGGTGGAGCATCATCTCTACGTATATTATCCCTGTTAACCCTGATATCACTGTGGTTTTCTCTACAGTTACCCAAAACCTCATTATTGCGAAGAGCGGTTCCGGTACTATCTACTGGCCGCAGTTTGGGGTCAATAATATAGGTAGTATAGTGATTGGTGAGGGTTACCAGATAAAAATGAACCAGGCATCAAACATAAATGTCACCGGAACGGCAGTGGTTCCTGAGCTTACACCCATTACAATACCTACCGGATGGAGTATTTTAGGCTACCTGAAGCAGAGCCCGGCAAATATTGAAACCATGATGTCACCTATTGTTTCGCATATTATCATAATGAAAAACGGTTCAGGAAACATTTACTGGCCGGTCTATAATCTCAACAATATCGGGAATATGAATCCCGGTGAAGGATACCAGATTAAACTGACTGTTGCTTCAGTTCTTACTTTCCCGGCAGAAGAGGTTTTTACCTGCGGTACATCCACTATTACCGATTACGATGGTAACAGTTACAACACTATACAGATTGGCAGCCAATGCTGGATGAAGGAGAACCTGAAAACCACGCATAATGCTGATGGCACGGCTCTTATTAATTGGTTTGTTTACGCAAATAATGTTTCAAATAAAGCCATTTACGGATTGCTCTATACATGGTCGGGAATCATGAATGGTTCTGCAAGCAGCAGCGAAAACCCAAGCGGAGTACAGGGGGCATGCCCCATCGGTTGGCATATACCCAGTGTTAGTGAATGGAATCAGCTCGTCAATTATCTTGGTGGTTATAGTGTTGCCGGTAATACACTGAAAGAGGCAGGAACAAGTCATTGGAACAGTCCAAATTATAGCACAAACGAAAGCGGTTTCACTGCGCTTCCGGGCGGTTACCGCAGCGCTCCCGATGGCTTTTTCCTTGATATTGGCGGGACCGGTTACTGGTGGTCTGCTACAGAGCAGGATGCTTCGTATGCCTGGGACCGCTATCTGTACAACAACAGTACAACCGCAGCCCAGTCATACCTGAATAAGATGTGCGGTTTTTCGGTACGTTGTACAAGAAATGTAACCGTACAGGTAAGCGTTCCTTCAGTAACCACTGAAACAATAACAGCAATTGGTCAGACATCGGCAACAGGTGGTGGCAATGTCACATCCGATGGCGGTGCAGCGATTACTGCACGGGGGGTTTGCTGGAACTTAGCCGGCATTCCAACGACTTCTGATTCCCATTCCTCTGATGGGACAGGCACAGGTAACTTTACAAGCAGCTTAACCGGTTTATCCCCTAACACAGCATATCATGTCAGAGCATATGCGACAAACAGTGTTGGAACAGCATATGGTGATGAAGTGAATTTCGCCACATCACCTGCTTTGCCTGTTGTTACAACCTATGTTGTTTCATCAATTACCCAAACCACAGCTTCCAGTGGTGGCGAAATAACATCCGATGGCGGTGCAGCGATAACTGCACGTGGTGTTTGCTGGAATACAACCGGGAATCCAACGGTTACGGATTCACATACCACAGATGGAACAGGTACTGGAATATTTACAAGCAGTATTACCGGATTATCTGCCAGCACACCCTATTATGTTAAAGCATATGCTATCAATATTGCAGGAACTGCTTATGGCAGTGAAATCAGTTTCACAACTTCTGCCATTCCTTCATTTACCTGTGGCACTTCTTCTGTACTCGATTATGACAGCAATTCATATAATACCGTACAAATCGGCAACCAGTGCTGGATGAAAGAAAATATGAAAACCATACATTATTCTGATGGATCAGCTATGATTGATGGAACCAATGCCGGGAATATTAACGAAAATAGCGCTACCAAGTATTATTTTGCTTACAACAATGATATTTCAAATAAAGCAACCTATGGATTACTATATACCTGGGCTGCCGCAATGAATGGTGCTTCAGGCAGTATTGCCAATCCCAGCGGTGTGCAGGGGGTTTGTCCGGCAGGCTGGCATATACCCAGCGATTTGGAATGGAAGCAGATGGAAATGTTCCTGGGAATGACTCAAACCCAGGCCGATGAAATGGGTCTTAGAGGAACAAACGAAGGAAACAAACTAAAAGAATCCGGGAATAGTCATTGGGCAATTTGTAATAATAATATTGGTAATAATTCCAGTGGTTTTACTGCTTTACCAGGTGGCAGTCGCCTCCCTGACAGCGAATTCATTGGTCTTACAATGCTCGGTTATTGGTGGACGGCCACCGAAGACGAGACATTCTACCCCCTGATCCGTGACCTGACAGGCTGTGATTCATTGGTGGACCGGTCCGGCTCTGGTACTTCAGATGGCATATCAGTTCGCTGCCTGAGGAACAATACCTCTGCAGCCATACCTGCCGTAACGACATCAAATTTTACAGTTTGGGGCCCTACCACGGTTACCGGCGGCGGGGAAGTGACATCTGATGGCGGTGTAACGGTCATAGCCCGGGGCGTTTGCTGGAACACAACCGGAAATCCCACAATTTCAGATATTCATACTATGGATGGAATGGGCACAGGTGTATTTTTTTCAAGCATCATTGATGGAATATCAGGCAACACAACATACCATGTCAGGGCATATGCCACCAACAGCGTAGGTACAGCATACGGAAATGAATTGACCTTCACTACGTCGCCTGTCATACCTGTTGTAACCACCTCTGCTATTTCAGCAATTACCCAAACTACCGCTACCGGCGGTGGTGAAGTGATATCTGATGGTGGTGCAACGGTTACCGCCCGTGGTGTTTGCTGGAATACAAGCGGCAATCCGACAATCACCGATTCTCATACCACCGATGGTACCAGCATGGGATCGTTTGCCAGTAGTTTTACAGGATTAACAGCCAGCACGACATATTATGTAAGAGCTTATGCAACCAATAGTATTGGTATAGCGTACGGAAGCGAACTACAATTTTCAACAACAGCGCCGGTATTTACCTGTGGAACATCCTCCATTTCTGATTTTGACGGAAATACATATTATACAGTTCAGATCGGTACACAGTGCTGGATGAAAGAAAACCTGAAAACCACCCATTATGCCGATGGCACTGCTTTGGTGGATGGAACAGGTGCAGGAAATATCTCCGGCAATAACACTGCCAAATATTGGTTTGTATACGACAACAATATTTCGAATAAAGCCACATATGGATTACTATATACATGGGCTGCCGCAATGAATGGAGCCGCTAGCAGCAGTTTAAACCCTAGCGGGGTACAGGGAATATGCCCTGCGGGATGGCATTTACCAGGTGATTCAGAATGGAAGCAACTGGAGATGTTTCTGGGTATGAACGAGAGCCAGGCAAATGCAACGGGATGGAGGGGCACTGATGAAGGTGGAAAGTTGAAAGTAACCGGAACAATGAATTGGGTTAATCCGAATACCGGAGCATCCAACTCGAGTGGTTTTACAGCGTTGCCCGGTGGTTACCGCTATGATGCAGGTGTGTTCAGCAATATCGGTAACGATGGTTATTTTTGGTCGGCTACCGAAGTCAATACTTCTTATTCATGGGACCACTTCCTGGGTTATAACACAGCACAGGTGAACCGGGATGATGGCACCAAATCGAGCGGCTTTTCAGTTCGCTGTACAAAGGACAATTAAGCGCCATGAACGCAAAGGAGCAAAGGGATCAAAAATTAAGTTGAAAGAATTCCTGACAGCTTGTTGCGGGGTGACTGTTCGTATTTTGTACTACATTTGTAATGTAAGTGAACATATTTAGAAGCGGCATTATAAAAGTCTGTTACTGTATCATTTGGTTTGTCTGGTATAACTATTTCATGTAAGACAATATGCCCGGTGATGTGAGATTATATCAAATACTCTTTCTATCTGCCAGATTTTCATTGGAAAGGAAAATATAGCAGATATTCAGCCTAAATACATTCATCCTTAATAACCTGAAAGATTTACAAACTAACAAGATCAATAAATAAAACAATGAGAAGTATATTTTGTTTATTACTGGCAATTGCTATGATATCATGTAGTTACAAATATAAAAATAAAGAAATAAATAATACGGAGATGAAAATAACCAGTAATGCATTTATTGAAAATGGAATGATCCCTTCAAAGTATACATGTGATGATAAAAATATTTCACCACAATTCTCATGGAGTAGCGAACCTGTTAATACAAAGTCATTTGCCCTGATATGCAGCGATCCCGATGCACCATCAGGAGATTTTGTACACTGGGTAATCTACAATATACCTGCCGGTGTGCATGAACTGGCCGAGAATATCGCCCGCATGGAAAAACTGGCTGACGGCAGTCTTCAAGGGCTGAACAGTGCTCAACGGACAGGATATACAGGTCCATGTCCGCCTTCCGGTGTTCATCGTTATTACTTCAGGTTTTATGCACTCGATGTATTGCTCGATATAAAAGCCGGGCTCAGTAAGGCTGACTTGCTCAAAGCCATCCAGGGACATATTCTCGCAGAAGGAGAGCTGATGGGAAAGTATCAGAGGAGTCGATAGTCGAAAGTCGAAAGTCACTTCATCACTTCATCACTTCATCACTTCATCACTCCATCACTCCGTCACTCCGTCACTCCGTCACTCCGTCACTCCGTCACTCCGTCACTTATCATACTTCTTGCAAAAAAGATACCTTTGCAGCTAATAAATATTCATTGATTGTTATGGAAAATACTGAAGAAAAAAAGGAATGCACCTGTGAACCTGGTTGTTGTGATGACAAACCTAAAAAAGGCGGATGGATAAAAAAATTGATTTTCGTAGTGGTTGTGGTGGCTGCTTTGGGGATCATTGCCTTCAAAGTATATGACAACAAGACACATAAATGTTGTGATTCGGCTAATTGTAAGACCGATACGGTAAAAAGTGAATGCTGCAAAGGTGGAAGTTCCGAATGCAAGCATAAATAGCCATGATTGATTGGTTTACAAAGATACTTGGCACTGGTGAGCTTTCTGTAACAATGATATCGGCTTCCTTTGTTGCAGGTATAGCCGGTTTTCTGATGTCCTGCTGCAACCTGGCCGTTATTGGCGCTGTGATAGGTTTTGCAGGAAGTGAAAATTCTTCTGCAAAAAACAGGACGTTAATTTTCAACAGCATTGCTTTCATGGCTGGTACAATCCTCATTTTAGCACTGATGGGTGTTCTTACCGGCCTAATCAGCAAAGTAATAGGCAGCATGGTGGGAAATTACTGGAAGATAGCCGCCGGCCTGGTAGCCATTTTTTTCGGACTTAGCACACTCAAAATTGTACCTGTGAAATTGCCATCATTTGGCGTTGAAAAGAATTACCAGGGATCAGGAATAATATCTTCTTTTGTTTTTGGTCTTGCCATCGGAGGTCTGTCATCAGGATGCAACCTATTGTGCAATCCTGTTTTTCCCCTTGTTCTGAGTGCCGCATTCCTCAAAGGCAGCGTTCTCTGGGGATTAGTAGTTATGGTGGTGTTCGGAGCAGGTTACGCCCTTCTTCCTTCAGTAGCAATGGCAGGAATAAGCCTTGGATTGAAATCAATCGCAGGCTATGCGGCGAAAACAGCAAAATATATTTCCTGGCTGGCAGGAAGCGTTCTTATTCTGGTTGGATTCTACCTGCTTCTTACATTTTGATGAATCAGGAGTCAGGAGGCAGGAGGCAGGAGTCAAGAGGCATAAGATATAAGTTATAAATCAGTAAATTTATACATTAGGTAATTGGCAGCAGGTTGGTTAAACTTTATGAACTTTAAAACTTTACAAACTTTATGAACTTTGCAGGACAGGTCAGCACACCTCCCGGAGAAGTGAATCTGGTAACATCCGGACTTAGAATTGCTGATTACCTGGGAGCATTAAAAGTTCGCTGGGCATTTGGCAGAAATAACTACAGAGTAGCGCCGGGTTTATATGGGCATGGTTCACCTGGCAGGAATTCACCGGTAATGGTAACAGCCAATTACAAGCTGAGCTTTGATCACTTGCGTAAAAACCTTTCAGGAATTGATTGCTGGATATTGGTACTCGATACAAAAGGAATCAATGTATGGTGTGCTGCCGGTAAGGGAACATTCGGTACCAATGAACTGGTAAGTAAGATAAGTGAGACAGGACTTTCGGATATTGTCGCACACCGTTACCTGTTAGTGCCACAGCTTGGAGCAACAGGCGTGGCGGCTCACGAGGTAAAGAAGCAGAGCGGTTTCCGGGTGATATTTGGCCCGGTAAGAGCTTCGGATATCCCGGAGTTTATCAATAATCAATACAAGGCGACCACAGCCATGAGAACAGTAAGATTTAACCTGAAAGACAGAATGATCCTGATTCCGGCTGAAATAATGGAACATTTCAGTTACCTGGTTTTCGTTATGGCTGCTATTTTCCTGCTCGGCGGACTGAACAGGCATGGTTATTCACTGGATGCTGCACTGGATGGCGGTCTGGCTGCTTCATTTAAAATTGCAATTGCTTACCTGACCGGTTGCGTGATCACACCGGTTGTCTTTCCACTGCTGCCTGTCAGGCATTTTTTTCTGAAAGGCGCTATCACCGGTTTTCTGATTGCTGTGGCTGTTTTCATATTGTATCCATCAAAAAATATTTTTGAAACAATTGCATGGTTTCTTCTGGTACCGGCAGTTTCTTCTTTTATATCTATGAACTTTACAGGAACATCCACTTTCACTTCCTTGTCGGGAGTGCTGAAAGAAATGAAAACGGCTATCCCGCTTCAGATTTCAATTGCTTCTGCAGGATTGTTATTGTGGATTATCGCACGATTTATATCATGAAATATTTATGAAACAGTTATACCTCGAAAACGTTGTCAGTCTTGAGTATTTTCCTGAGAAGTGCAACGGTTGCCGCATGTGCACTATTGTATGTCCGCATGGGGTATTTGAAATGCTTGATAAACGGGCTGTGATCGTGAACAGGGATTTCTGCATGGAATGCGGCGCGTGTGCCCTTAACTGCGCCAGCGGAGCAATCACCGTGAAATCGGGTGTTGGCTGCGCGGCCGGGATAATCAATGGCATACTCAGGGGAACAGAACCAACCTGCGATTGTTCCGGTTCGCCAGGTTGCTGCTGATGTCATGAGCGTCATGAGCGTCATGAGCGTCATGAGCGTCATGAACGTCATGAACGTCATGAACGTCATGAATGTCATGAACGTCATGAACGTCTCGGATCACAAGTAACGAGTCAAAAGTCACAACTCACAAAGCAATTCACCACTCACCACTCACCATTCACCACTCGTCACTCGTCACTTGCTCATAATACATCCAATCATGAAAACAGCAAAATGAGCAACTGAGCGCCAATGATCCTGAGAAACATCACCAATGGATAAATGGTTGAATACGTGACTGCAGGAGCATCATTTCCGGCAATACTATTAGCAAAGGCAAGGGCAGGAGGGTCGGTAGTGCTTCCGGCCAGCAACCCGCAAACTTCATGGAAACTCTTTTTAAAAAACTGTTTGGCTATCATTCCCATGATCATAATCGGGAAGAAGGTGATCATTGCTCCATATGCTATCCAAAGCATTCCATCTCCTGATGTCAGAGTTTTAATGAAGCTGCTGCCTGAATTTATCCCTACGCTCGCAAGGAAAAGCACGATACCTATCTCGCGTAACATAAGGTTGGCGCTGTGAGTGGTGTACATGACTAGCCTGAATTTATATCCGAACTTACTCAGCAGAATGGCAACAATAAGCGGTCCGCCGGCCAACCCAAGCCTGATGGGCATTGGTATCCCCGGAATGGCAAAAGGAATGCTACCCAGGACTATACCCAGTAATATACCGATGAAAATAGGTACTATGTTAGGTTCTTCGAGACGTTTCATATGATTCCCGAGGCGGGCGGCAGCGCTGCTGATGCCCGCCTCATCGCCGACCACCGTGAGTCTGTCTCCCAATTGCAGACTGATATCTGGACTGGCCATGAATTCGACCCCTGCACGGTTAATACGGGTGATATTCAAACCGTAAAGATTCCGCAACCTGAGAGATCCCAGTTTTTTCCCGACCACTTTATTCCGGGTGACAATGATTATCCTCGATAACAGTCTTCCGGGTAAACTGCTCAGGTCGATTTCAGATAGTCCGCCAATCAGTTTTATCACTTCATCAATACATGCTTTCTGAACAACCACCATCAGGATATCGCCTTCCTGGATAACGGTATCGGCATCGGTCGGGGAGACCTGCTTATCGTGCATTATCCTTGTAATAACGATCTCGCAACCGATCACCGAAACAGCATCCTTTATTTTTTTTCCGAACAATTGCGGATTTTTAACTACCAGATTTATGGGAGATGGCTGTTTTTTCTCATCCTGCTTATTATTCCTGGTCAGATCGTTTTCTTTATCAATCTCTTTCCGGAATAATCTTTTTAATATCAGCATGGTAAGAATAATACCCAGAACACCGAAGGGGTAAGCTACTGCATAACCAAGACTTATCTGCGGTATTACCGAAACAGGATGTGCTGCCTGAACCTGCTTGAGCGCTTCCTGTGCAGCTCCCAGCCCGGGTGTATTGGTCACCGCGCCTGACATAATGCCAACCGCATTACCAATGGAAATATTTCCAAAGAAATGGATCAGCAGGGTGATTGTAATATGAAGGACTACAACACATATTGCAAGCAGATTAAGTGTAAGTCCTCCTTTTTTGAATGATGAGAAAAAGCCTGGTCCGACCTGTAATCCGATTGAGAAAATAAATAATATCAATCCGAATTCCCGGGCAAAATCAAGTACATCATGATTGATGGCAAAGCCAAGATGTCCGGCCAGTATTCCTGCAAACAATACCCAGGTAATGCCCAGGGAAATCCCGTAAACCCTTATCTTTCCAAGAGCCACACCAACAGCAATCACAATACTGTAAATCAGGATTGTGTGTGCTATTGAGTCTTTCCACAGCAGATCACAGAACCATTCCATATCTTTAATTTATTTATTTCAGGTAGTTTGTTATAATGTGTAAAGTATCAAGTATCAGGAATCAGGAATCAGGTATCAGGTATCAGGAATCAGGAATCAGGAATCAGGAAACAAGTATCAGGTATCGGGCAAAGTCACTCAGTCTCTTCGTCACTTCGTCGTTTCGCTTATCCTATCGCAAAGTCGCTTAGTTCGCCCCATCTCTTAGTCTCTTCGTCACTCAGTCTCTTCGTCACTCAGTCACTTCATCACTTCATCACTTCACCACTTCACCACTTCATCACTCAGTCACTTCATCACTCAGTCACTCAGTCACCTTGTCACTTCATCACTTCAACACTCAGTCCCTTGGAAATCAGTAAAGACTAATTATTATCAACGATCATGATTAATCTGGAATTTTGCCGTTCTTTATGTGATTTTATTTTTGTTCTGTAATAAGATAAAACTCACATGGGTATGATTAAATCAACCATCAAAGAACTGTTATTTCTGATTATTATTTCACTTTTCATAACCGAAGCGAAAGCCCAATTATTAGAGGAAAATTTCAGGCAAAGTCTGAATACTTTTATTTATAAAATCAATGCCAGTCAGGCACTAGGTATATATTCCGGCAGGAATTTACCGGATTCACTGAAATACTTCACAAATCCGGTTGACAGCTTCAGGTATAATCAGAACTATGATTATTCATTACTCAAACCTGGGCACTATCTTATCATTCAGGCAGCAGATAATACTGTGCGGTACCGGATATATGAAACCCCGTCATTTATCATCCACTCAGCAGGAATAAATGATGAAATAGAAGTGTTTGTTTATGATCTGAAAGGGAATCTGGTTAAAGATGCTGTTCTGAAGACAGTAAAAAGAGGAGCTAAGATTGGTTACCAGGATGATTGCGGATGTTATCCCATTCCTTTACCTCCTAAAGAATTAAATATCAACCCTGTCGATTTCATGATATTAAAAGGGAATGATTTCTCCTATTGTTCGGTAAATTATTTCTTACCTCAGAATCCCGAACCTGCAAAAAAATGGTGGAAAAGGAAAGTACCGGCTCAAACATATAATGACATTACCCTGTTACCAGGCTACCTGGTACTGAACCAGCCAAAATTCAGATTGCTTGACACACTTAAATGGAAGGCCTTTTTAATGAAGCCAGACGGAAAGCCTTACAAAAGAAACATTATATGTAAGATATTCAATGCATCAAGAGGGATTCTCCAGTTCCGGAAGAGCATAAAACCGTTGTACAAAGGCGCATATTCGGGAGAGTTTGCAATACCTGACACTTTTTCCCTTGACGATCAATACAGGCTGGAACTTTACTCTAAAAAAGGTATCCTGCTGAAATCAGAAAATTTCACCATTGAAAATTATGAATTAAAAAAATCCGATTATAATGCTACGCTTGACAAAAACTATTTTTTTGCCGGTGAAGAAATAAAGTTCACTGTCACGGCATTTGATGCCAACAAGCTGCCATTGCTTGATACCAAAGTGAACGTGAGGGTCATGATGACTCAGCTCGATGATTTCTTTGAGGATAGTTTATTTATCCCGTATTCCTGGAATGAAAAATTCTGGGAATATTCCACCATTACTGATCCCGGAGGAATCACTGTAATAACCCTGCCGGCTAAAATTCTGCCCAGGGCCAGGATGCATTTCAATGCTCTCGTCACTTTTACCAGTTCCGATGGTGAATTGAAACAATTTAACCTGGCATTCACCTATGATCCCACTGCAGAACGATACCAGTTATTCCAGGAAGGCGATTCCATCAGGGCCATATACTTAGTCAATTCAAAGCCGGTAAAGAAAGCAGCCATCATCAAATCGTTCAATAACCAGTTACTTGACAGCAGGGAAATTATGCTCCCGTACACTTTCAAAACAGAAGATTTTCCCCAAAGCTACCAGCTTTTTGCGGATGGAAATCTGCAGTCAGCATTGAACCTCGACGATAACCTTGCCAATGGAATTACTTTCAGTGGGTCACGCAGCTATGATTCAGTACAATTCAAACTGATCAATCCATTGGGATTAACTGTTTACTATAAAATGTACCATGGGAATGAACTGGTTGACAGAGGAAGCGGAAGGCAGCTGAGTTACTGTAAGTACATGCCATCTGATAATCCTTTTCATGTAATTTATTCGTTCCGGTGGAAAGGTGTGGAATATTTCAGGGAAGCAATCTTTCAGGCAAGAGAAAAAGGGTTGAATGTCAGCATTGACCAGCCTGAGATTATTTACCCGGGACAAAAAGTGCCGGTCACGGTAAAAGTCACCGATTATAAAAACCAGGTACTGAAAAATGTGAATCTTGCCGCCTATGCCGTCAATGCACAGTTTGGCGACCTCGTACCACCGCAGCTCCCTTATTTTGGAACTGCCAGTTCAGGCATACTTAAAACTTTCAATGCCTTCCTGAATCCTGTTTATATCCAAACCGAAAAACCTGTGTCGGCATTTTACTATAAATTATTGCACCTTTATGAAAGCCCCTATTACCGGCTGATTCTGGATCCTTCAGGAAAGGGAAGCGTTTATGAAAAAACCGAAACCGGAACCACCGAATTCAGTCCTTACGTTTTCAGAGGTTTGTACAACCAGGTGATATTTGAAATTTTTGTTGATAAAAAGCCGGTGTATTTCTCAGGCACCAACATGCGAAACCCTTATTCATTCAGGGTTGATGAAGGATTGCATGATGTTGAGTTACGCACTTCCGATAAAATGATCACCATTAAAAACGTGAGATTTGAAAAAGGAAAGAAACTATTCCTTTGCGTCAGGGAAGATATGCTGACCGGAATCCCTGATGTGTCGTATGTTTCGCTTAGTAATCCTTTTCTTGCCGAAGAACAGAAACTCATCATCGGTCACCTGTTTTTCTTCAGCCAGAAATACAAAAGAACTCCCCATGAATTTTACCTTTTGCAGGGAAACAGGATTCTGAAAAATTCCGCATTTAATTACACGAATTCAATGTCAGGACAGGCATTCATTTTTTCAGGAGGCCCGTTTCAGAAAGGCCCGATTAAACTGATCCGGCCGGAAGTTGACACCATTAATTTTTATTTTGACCCCGGTTCATATTATACTATAACAGATTCCACGGTGGAATATACCGGTAAATTGCCTGACGATGTTTTGAAGGCAACATTTTCAAATAATTTTTATTCATTCAATACCAGCGAACTTAGTTTCAGTTTGCCGCCCAAAAGCAAGCCACCTGAAGTGCCTAAACCTGCACCGGAAATTCCAAAGGTGAGGACTCACCCGGCCCTGCATGATTATTCCACCGCTTGTAACTTCCGCCCTTATTCCGGTTTCATCTTTAAAAACATCTCTCAGAAAAGCATTAAGAGCATCTGGATGTTTAATAATGACGATGAAAAGGAATCAAGGATATATTTCAATCAAAACCTCAACAGCAGCGGACTGAAACCGGGCCATTACGATATCATGATCATTTCTGCCGATGATTCGCTTTGCCTGTTTAAAAATTATTATATCCGGCCCGATGGAACCAACTATAAATTCATCAGTAAAAAAGATTTTAAAGCTGCCGACAGCCTGCTGGTTGAAAATGCGAAAGACCGTATCGTAGCCCTGAACCTGCCTGCTCCCAGGCTCTTCAACAATCCGCCTGTGGGTATCACTGAATTTAAGACCATCAGCAAAAAAGAGAAAAAACAGACAGCTTTGTCGGGCTACCTGCTGGATCAGAACAACAACCCGGTGGATATGGCGGTCATTTTCCTCGAAGAAAACGGGGTATTTATCAATGGCGCTTTTACAAACCAGATGGGATACTTTGAAATGAATGTTACAAAATCATCAATATACCAGTTCAAAATATCTGTAAACGGCAAATTTTTCTACCTCAATAAAATCTTTGTTCCATCTGATAAAATCACTGAAATAAGCATTTACCTGCCCGGAGAACTTGGTCAGCCATTTAAATGGACGATGGAACCTGTGAATGTTTCCGAGGGTTCGATTGACAGAGCCGAAAATTACAGTCAAAAATATGAGGCTTCATCCTATTCAGAGAAGGCTGACGTTGGTAGTATTCAAGGAGCCAGGACGCTTGCATATAAAGTACCCCTTATTGCCTCAGTAGCTGGGGAAATTACAAACAGCTTTGCTGTTGCAAATCAGGCACAATCGACCTTACCGGCAAATCCTTCAGAGACCAGTAAATTCAGGGAATTTCTGGATAAGATCAAAGGCGATACCAGCGCAGGCAGGATCAGATCGCATTTCCGCGATTATGCTTATTTCATTCCAAATCTTTTTACCGATAAACAGGGGGAAGCCCATTTTACCGTTATATTCCCTGATAACCAGACATTATGGAAAACCTTTGTACCGGCAGTCGATTACCACAAACGAACGGGACTGGGACAAAAGGATACAAAAGCCTACAAGCCTCTCAATTCAACGCTCGCATTACCAAAGTTTCTTCTGGTCGGCGACTCTGTTCAGTTAACCGGGAAGATTTACAATTATACCCGGTCAGAAATTGCCTTGTCGTCCGGCTTTCAGATGGACGGCAAAGAACTGAAAATATCCGCCGGGAAAGTCAGGGATTATCACACTGATTCACTCTACCTGAAAGCCGCAACTGCCGGCACTCATAAAATCAGGTATTCATTTACAACAAATGACGGTTTTGTGGACGGAGAAGAACGTAAACTTCCAATTTATTCTGATGGAATTGAATCGGCAAAATCCGTTTGTTTCGAAGCTGAAGGCGACACCACCATGGTTTTTAATGCTGATCCTTCGCTCACACAAAGAATCATTACCCTTTCAAACTCCAGGCTTGACCTGGTTTCAGGATATATTTCAAAACTCAAAGAGTACAATTATGGTTGTAATGAACAGGTTGCTTCAAAACTGATTGCCATACTTGCAGAAAAGACCATTGTGTGGGGACAAAATAAGAAATTCACCGGGGATAAGCAGGTAGCGGAGCTTGTTAAAAAACTGGAGAGTACACAACATGCCGACGGATCCTGGGGATGGTGGACCATTGATAATCCTGCTGAAACCTGGATGAGCATTTATATTACCGGAGCGCTCGATATGGCTGCAAAAGAAGGATATCACACCCATGCACAGATCAAAGGTGCAGAATATATCAGGAACAATTTTCTGAATTTCGGGATAACTGACCGGCTTTCCGCTATTGAATTACTGGTTCCTTTCTTTCCGGAGTATAATTTCAAACCTCTTGTAAATAAAGCCGACAGCATGAATCTTAGCCTGCAGGACAGGTTCAGGCTGATTCGCATCAAACAGTTGCTGGGAGTTCATTATGATATGAAACCGGTATTGTCAAATGTCCAGGAATCATCTTCCGGTTCGTACTGGGCTGAACAGGTTCTTGATTTTAAAACGAATGAAGTGATCACGTCAGCCATTGCCTATGAGATTCTGAAGAATGACAGCTCTGATCATGAAAAACTTCTCCTGAGAACCAGGTCATACCTGATAACACATTTGGGAAAAGCCGAAAATACTTATGTGCAGGCAGTTTTGATACATTCGGTTGTGAATGATATTTCTGATGAAAAAAGAACAGGGAAAGAACTTACCAACCATATTCTCATTGACGGAAAAGAATTAACAACCGCATCATGGCCGGTGATGCTCACAAAAAAGCCAGGTGAACAGGTCAATATAAGGAAATCCGGGGCACCGCTTTATGTTTCCGACTTCCGTTTCAGTATTGATAAAGCCTTAATACCCGTTGACAGCCTGTATGCCATTAAATCATGGACAGAGCAGAATGGTCACAGACGGGAAATTTTTAAAACAGGCACGAATTTCATTCTCAATATTGAAATGATCGCAAAGAAGAACACAGAATTTGTAATGATTGAAATCCCCGTTCCTTCTTCCAGTTATTATGCTGATAAGCACGAAGAAAGAATGCCGTATGAGGTTTACCGCGAATATTTTGATAATAAAGTCGTCATATTCTGCCGGAATCTTCCGAAAGGTAAACACTTGATTAAAATCAGCCTGCAGGCCAGGTTCGCGGGGATAAGCAATATTCTGCCCGTCAGCGCCAGGTTAATGTATCAACCCGATCATGGCGGGGTTGGGAACAGGATGGGTATCTCGGTGATAAAGTGACGAAGAGATGGGGCGAACTAAGCGACAAAGCGACGGGGCGAACTAAGCGAACTAAGCGAACTAAGCGACAAAGCGACAAAGCGACAAAGCGACGGGGCGAACTAAGCGACAAAGCGACAAAGCGACAAAGCGACGGGGCGAACTAAGCGACAAAGCGAATGAAGCGATAATGAGATTTAATTACCACATTATCACATTATCACATTGTCACATTACCACATTTTCAAATCTTCAAATCTTCAAATCTTCAAATTCTCACTCTTCGGCATCCGCAAACTCGTCGGCATCAGCGTAGATTTCGGTTTTTCTCCCGAGGATAGGCAGAATTTTACCGGTGATATAACCTGCAACAAAGGCAAAAACAATAGTGATAAGGATTCCGAGTAACTGTCCCGAGAAATCAGCCATCCTGAGAACCGGCAGAGCAGCAAGTCCTCCCATAATACCGGGAAGCCCGTGAAGATTAGTGACCCCGCAGGTATCAATAAGTTTCATCCACTTCTGCTGTCTTGCCTGTATTACAGCAAAACCAAAGGTTGAAAGAACGCCGGCCATAATTCCTATGATCATTGCCATGGTATGAGTGGCCGTCATGCAGGTTGAACCGATGGCAACACCGCCGGCAAGGGCTGCATTGGCGATATCTGCGATACTGATCTTTTTACGCAATGATACCGACATGATATAAGTAGCAATTGTTGAAGCACAAAGGGCGAGGATCACATTCACCACGGTATGTGGCATTGCAGCAGCAGGCACAAGGGCGGCACAGAAACTGGGCCAGAATATCCATAACATCATACTGCCAAGCATTGAATACCTGTCGCTGGTCGAGTCGGATTCGATGGTTTTTTCAAACTCCTGGTGGGTTGTCATCGTTAAAGCAACACCCAGTCCGAAAATGGCGCCGAAAGCATGAATCACAATTGATCCCCCGGTATCAATCACAGCGCCGGCTTTTATCAGTCCCAGTCCCCCCTGCAGGACTACCCATTCATTCAACATATAAAAAGGGACGAACAATAAGCCGAGCAAAATGTATTGCGGCATTTTCAAACGACCAAGTACAGCACCGGCAGCAATCAGCAGACTTGCTGCACCGAATTCCGATAATATCAGACGTTCAACTTCATTACTCACCGAATTGAATATACCCATTGTATTGATGAGCATGTATAATGGCAAAGA
>JAPLDU010000092.1:0-8052 GCA_026391255.1 Bacteroidia bacterium
GGGTTTATCTGACACATCAAAACTTTAATCCCGTAGGGATGGAATCTTTGTAGAAAGAGATAAATTGCGGCATTTAAGTCACGTAGTGACGACATAAAAATTTAACCGGACAATAATGATTCCTGATATTATAATAAATAATTCTTGAGGGTTTCAGGCTGTTGTCTAAAAACTTTCAGTCTAATAGTCTATCGCCTGATAAAGTGATTAATTGAATTTTGTCCTCAACTTTCGACTTTATGAACTTTATAAACTCCGTATTTACTACTTTTGGCAAAAATTATCTAAGAATATTATCAGTATGAAACAAGCTTCATTTATTTTCAACGTCATTATTTTAGTGGCTGTCGCCGTATTGTACCTGCTACATTTTACCGGTAAAAAGGCACAGATAATTCCTGACCGGAAAAAAGTGGTGGTCACTGCCGGACATGACACACTTACAGCGCCAATAGTTTATGTGAATCTCGATTCATTATTGCTTCAGTATAAATATTCGAAAGACCTGAACGATAATTTTCTCAAAAAGAAAGAAAAGGTTAAGGCTGACCTGAATGATAAGATGCAGGCATTTGAGAAAGAAGTGGCTGCCTTCCAGGATAAAGTCAAAAGAGGATCATTTCTGTCCCAGGAAAGCGCTGAAACCCAGCAGGCAGAACTGTTGGAGAAAAAACAGAGCCTCGAACAGCTACAGACTGAAATGTCGGGCAGATTAATGGATGAGCAGGAAAAACTGAATCACCAGTTGTATGACAGCATTGTATCTTTCCTGAAAGTGTACAACAAAAAATATAATTACCAGTATATTCTGAGCAGATCATACGGTGGCGATATGCTCCTGGGCAATGACCAATTGAATATCACGGGAACTATCATTCAAATAATGAACCAACAGTATGATAATAAATCCGGCAGGTAAAGAACATCCCTGTCCCTGCCTGTTCTCATTCAGATCATTTACTTGTTAATAATGGGGTTTGCAGATCATTACATCAGCAGGCATTCTATCTATCCCCCGTTAATAAAAGATCCTCCCTTTCCCGGGTTGAACATTATTGTTGTAATTCCCTGTTATAATGAACCGGAGTTGCTGCGTTCCCTGGAGTCGTTGCGGAATTGCGAACCCCCTGCTTCACCTGTGGAAGTGATCGTGGTGATCAACTCGGGGACAGAGGCACCTCAGGAAGCGCTCGACAGGAATGCTGCAATACAACTTGAAGCGGGGGAATGGATGAGGCAAAACAGCAGGGAAAAATTCCGGTTCCATTGCCTTCACAAGGCCGGTCTGCCACGTAAGCATGCAGGTGTAGGCCTGGCCAGGAAAATAGGTATGGATGAAGCGGTCTACCGGTTCATGATGGCTGATAATCCCGGTGGTATCATTGTTTGCTTCGATGCGGATGCGTTATGCGACTCAAATTATTTGGTCGAGATTGAATATCAATTCACGAAAAACAACAGGGCAAATGCCTGTTCCGTATACTTCGAGCATCCTCTTGATGGGATTGATTTTCCTGAGGTTGTTTACCGGGGGATTGCACAGTATGAATTGTACCTGAGGTATTACTACCAGGCGCTTCGTTTTACCGGCTTTCCTTTTGCCTATCATACCGTGGGCTCAGCTTTTGCTGTGAGAGCCCAGGCGTACGTTAACCAGGGCGGAATGAACAGAAAACAGGCCGGAGAAGATTTTTACTTTTTGCAAAAAATCATCCCCCATGCCGGGTTTCTTGAGATCAATACAACCCGTGTGATCCCTTCGCCCCGTCCTTCTCTCAGGGTGCCATTCGGTACGGGGGCTACCATTCATAAATTACTAAACCAGGAAATACAGGCTGTTGAGACTTATCATTTTCAGGCTTTCCTTGATCTGAAAGCATTTTTTGACCTGATACCTGGTTGTTATTCACATGATCAGGATGCTATAAATGAACTTCTTTCCCCGCTTCCCGGTTACCTGAAATCATGGCTTTATTCCATTGATTTCAATATTAACCTGCAGGAGATTGTCAGTAATTCTTCCAGCCTTGTTGCTTTTATTAAAAGATTTTACCTCTGGTTTAATGCATTTAAAATAATCAAGTTCCTGAATTACGCTCATGAGACAGTCTATTCCAGGTTACCCGTTCAGGAAGCTTCAACAAGTCTTCTGAATGCCTTGCAAATAGAACATCCGGATAATGATGTAAAAAAACTTTTAATGATTTTCAGACAACTGGAAAAGAAATAATGTAAGTCAAAAGTCTTAAGTTAAAAGTTATAAGTCGTAAATTGGGGAAAGTTATGAAAATAAATAGATTTGAAGATATTATAGCATGGAAAAAAACACAGGATTTAGCGATAGATATTTATTCTAATAATCCTGACAGGCCTGATTAAATCTCTAAAAACTATAAAATGAGAACTTACAACTTACGACTTATCACTTACGACTATGTTATTACAAGGTAATATTTCTAAAATGAAAGTGAACCATGAGAGTGTGGTTCAGTATATTCTTGCATTGGGCGATCAGGAAATTCATATGAATGATCTGCTTGGTAAAAAAGTCGTTATCAGATATCTTCATCAGATCAACTGCATCGCCTGTGGAAGGCTTACCTCAAAATCATTTGCACAGGGTTATTGTTATCCTTGTTTCATTTCTTCACCGGAAACAGAAGAATGCGTTCTACGGCCCGAATTATGCCGCGCACATCTTGGAATAGCAAGGGACATGGAATGGTCAGAGAAGCATTGCCTTCAGGAACATATCGTCTACCTGGCACTGTCGTCGGATGTAAAAGTAGGAGTCACACGAAAATCACAGGTTCCAATACGCTGGATTGACCAGGGAGCCTGGAAAGCCATCAGGCTGGCTGCAACGGAAAACCGTTACCAGGCAGGGCTTATTGAGGTCGCCCTTAAACAACATATGACCGATAAAACCAACTGGCAGCATATGCTGAAGAATGTCCTGGCTGCCGGTACTGACCTTTTAACCGAGAAAGAGAAGGCTATCAGGCATATTCCGCCTGAGCTGAACAGATTTATCAGTAATGATGATGAAATTACTGAAATTCATTACCCGGTGCTCGAATACCCGCAAAAAGTCAAAAGCTTTAGTCTTGATGATACAAGTGAATTTTCAGGGTTACTCACAGGAATTAAAGGACAATACCTGATCTTTAGTAACGGACAGGTGATCAACATCAGGAAGCACGGAGGATACCTGGTTGAACTGGAGTGCTTATAGGCTGAAGGCTTTGATAAATAAGTATCAGGTATCAGGTATCAAGTATCAGGATTTGCTGCCCGTCACGAGTCACAAGTCTCCCGTCACAAGTCACAGGTGACTCCTAATTCATAACTCCTAACCTGGATGAGCCAGAACCAAACAAGAAATCACAAATCTCAATCCGCCGTGGCGGAACAAATCACAAATATAGATCAATCAACAAAATGACAAATTCAATGTAGTTTGTTTCGTATTTGGAATTTTGTCCGCCGTGGCGGATTGTTTATTATTTGTTTTTTGTGATTTGTTTTTTGGAATTTGGAATTTTTTGCCAAAATGCGTCAAGAATTCAGAAATAAACGACAAACAGTCTATAGCCTAAACACCTGTTATTATAGAAACTTGTGTTCCGGCATGAAAAACTTACCTTTGTGATTTAAATTTTTGATGTATGCAGACCATTGCCATTGCCTCCGACCATGCCGGATTTGAACTGAAACAGCAGTTAATTGCCTGGCTCAGTGCCATGGGTTATAAACTTTCGGACATGGGAACCAATTCATCTGAAAGTGTTGATTACCCTGATTATGCCCACAAACTGGCGCTGGCAGTTCAGAATAATGAAGCATCCACAGGTATTGCCCTTTGCGGAAGCGGTAATGGCGTTAATATGACGGTGAATAAGCACCAGTGTATCCGTGGCGCTTTATGCTGGAATGCCGAAATTGCCCGCCTGGCCCGCTTTCATAATGATGCCAATGTGTGTTCATTGCCTGCCCGTTTTATCAGTTTTGAACAGGCAAAAGAGATTGTAATGACATTTCTTGATACCGGGTTTGAAGGTGGCCGGCATATTGCCAGGGTGGGAAAAATATCTGTCAAAAACTGTCAGAAATGAGTAAACGATCAAAAAAATTCCAGTCTGAATCGCGGCGCGTCGCATTTGATCTCCAGCACCGGAAGACGATACGGTTCAATATGTCGAGGTATGATGCTGCCGTGGCAAAAGGGAAAGCCCGATATGCCAACCTGGAACTGGCAAAAGAAAGAGCTTCCTTTATCAGGGAAAAAGTTTTGCAGAATTTTGATTCATACCTGCTTCAGTTTGAGGAGAATGTTACCAGGAACGGTGCAAAAGTAATCTGGGCAAAGGACGGTTATGAGGCCATAGCTGAAATTGTCAGGATCATTGTTGAAAACCGCGTCAAACTGGTTGTCAAGAGCAAATCAATGACTACCGAGGAGATACAGTTCAATGAGTCGATGAATACCATTCTGATCGAATCGGTGGAAACTGACCTTGGAGAGTACATTGTCCAGGTGGCAGGAGAAAAGCCCTACCACATTGTTACGCCTGCCATGCATAAATCAAAGGAAGATGTGGCAAAGTTGTTTCATGAGAAATTCAATACACCTCCCGGCAGCACACCGGAAGAGCTGACAGATTTTGTCAGGCGGAAACTGAGGGAGAAATACCAGGCTGCTGAACTTGGAGTTACAGGCGCAAACTTTTTGGTTGCTGATATTGGCGCTGTTTCAGTCACTGAAAATGAAGGAAATGCATTGATGTCTACCTCATTTCCCCGTATTCATATTGTGATTGCCGGTATCGAAAAAATCATCCCTAAGCTCAATGACCTTTCATTATTATTGCCTTTGCTTGCCGTACACGGCACCGGACAACAGATATCTGCCTACAACACCCTGTTTACGGGACCCCGGAGAGAAGGTGAAAATGACGGCCCTGAAAAGATGTACGTGATTTTGCTCGATAATGAAAGAAGCAGCCTGTTTGACAAGGATGATCAGTTTGCCTCACTGAAGTGTATCCGTTGCGGTGCATGTCTGAATAATTGCCCTGTATACCGCAATATTGGAGGATATACCTATGATTCAACCTACAGCGGCCCGATAGGATCTGTGATAACTCCCCATCTGAACGGAATGAAGGAGTACAAACACCTGAGTTTTGCTTCCTCATTATGCGGTAAATGCACCGAAAGCTGCCCGGTAAAAATTGAACTGCACCGTTTATTGCTTTACAACCGAAGGGATGCCGTCAAAGCCGGCTTTTCACCCATGACAGAAAAAATCGCCATGCAGGCGTTCAAAACAGCCATGCTCAGACGTTGCCTGATGGATGCCGGCAATCCAAAACTACGTAACCTGGCAGTCACATCAGCAGGAAGCAAACTCTGGGGAAGCAACAGGGATTTCCCCGTACTGCAGGAATCATTCAGCAAACAATGGAAGAAAAATTTGAAAATTTGAAAATTTGTGGATTTGAAAATGAAATTCATTCTTATTTGTCATTTTATTGCTACAATATAACCTGATCCCATCAAAGATATTCGAAATATGACCAACATTTTGTACTATCTGGTACTTTGGAGTTCTGGTTACATATTTTGTATTTTTCAATATTCACAGTGGAAAATATCTTCAAATTTTCAAATCCTCAAATCTTCAAATTATTTATTGCATGCCTGAATTTCTTCATAAATATTTTATACTTAACGATCAGGTAATACCTGTCAGGGAATTCGATGAAGAACTCGTTTTCGGGGGAAGATCGGTATATGATGCCTTAAGGTTGCTGGAAGGAATTCCTTTATTTGCCGGACGGCATTACCAGCGCACTGTTTATACGGCAGGGGCGGCAGGTTTGAAAATATGGCTGAATAAACAGGAGGTAAATGAAAAGATGAGGCAACTGATCCGGGCAAATGGTATAACGGAAGGGAATATTAAATTGGTCTTCAATTACCGGGATAATACAGGCAGCGGGAATTTCCTGGCATATTTCGTTCCTCATCATTATCCTGACAAACATGACATGCTTTATGGTATTGATACGGTTTTTTTCCAGGGGGAAAGGAATAATCCAAATGCAAAACTGATTGACAGGATGCTAAGGGAATCAACCGAGCAGGCAAAATCAGAACATTCGGTGTATGAAGTGATCCTGGTCGACCGCCATGGTTTTATTACCGAAGGAAGCAGGTCAAACATCTTTTTTATTCAGGGGGATAAAATTCTTACAACCCCACTGAAAGATGTCTTACCGGGCGTTACCCGCAGTTGTATTTTTGAAATCTGCCGTAATTCAGGAATAGCAATTAATGAAGAAAATATCCATTATACGAATGCAGAACGTTTCGAAGCCGTATTCATTTCAGGCACTTCACCGGGTATTCTTCCTGTCAGGAAAATGGAAAATTACATTTACCCGGCAAATAATATCCTGTTAGAGAAAATTATTAATGAATTCAGGAAAATGGTTTCAGAATACCTTGATGCACACAGGAATTGAGCTATTTGTTCCTTATCTGGCGGGTGATGAATACAGATTCAAAAGCCGAATAGAAGATATAGTTAATAAAAAAAACTATGAGGAATGGCACGGCATTTCCGGGATGCAGGTAAAGGTAAATACTCATGAAAACTAAATAAATCAGTAGTTTCAAAATAGTGGCCAGCATGAAGTAGTTATTGAATTTTGCTGGCCTGAGATTGCTGGCTTTCAACAGGATATAATGCATTATCCCCGTGATGATGATGAAAAAAACAAATACCAGCAGATACACCGGATAATAATATTTGCTTAAGAAGAAATCAAATACAATAAATGCCACCAGGAAAACGGATGCAGAAGAACACAACAGCCAGTAAAGGTATTTTTTGTAAAGTTCAGCCATTCATATTCGTCATTTGAATTTTATCAGGTCTTTCACGGCAAAGTATATGGCAAGTGAAACAGAAGTGAGGCTGAGAACAAGAGTAAATAAGGGAAATTTCCAGCCAATCCAGCGATCAAGTTTCAGACCCCCGAAAACTCCTGCAAGAATAATAACGGCCATCTGTAAGGCAAGGCTTGAATATTTTGCGTAATTACTTAACCGGTTTTTCGGGCTCTTTAATTTCGGGTTTGTTTCCTGTTCCTCCATCCATACTGCATTTTCCGGTAAAAACTGCACCGGGTTCAATAGCAAGCTTATTGGTAATAATTTCACCATGAATCTTAGAGGTAGATTTAAGTGACAATAATTCGGCTACCTTAATGATCCCATCAATGACTCCTGAGACATCAAAATTTTTACAGTTTATTTCTCCCTGTATCGTTCCGGTCTGGCCAACAACCAGCTTACCGCGGGCAACGATGTTTCCTTTCAGGTGACCATCAATACGCATATCTCCATCACACACTACATCACCAGTGAATTTTGTACCGGGCCCAACCAGGTTCAGGGCTGATGCTACTGTTTCAACAACATTGTCTTTTGCCATATCATTCATCAATTAGTGGTGAATATCATCTGTTTATCTGCAATTTGAATTTATTTTTCAAAGATAAGAAATAATACTTTGATAACAAAATAGCACGATTATATTAAACCGAAATTAATTTATTACATGAATTTTGTTTAACCTGCTAAATATCATCTGATTGTATTCTAAAATCGTAATTCGTAATTCTAAAATTAAGATAACTTATTTATTCTTATTTTGTTGTGAATGATTGTATTTTATCTGAACGCAGATAACGCAGATGAATATGATGAACACTGATATTTATTACAATCAGAAAAATCTTAATTAATCATAAAAATCTGCGTCATCAGCGTTCAATCTTGATTATTGAGCTTTGAGGTTATTTAAAAATCCGAAATTTAAAACCAACTTTTTCGTTTATCTTACGTCAGATGATCAAAGCGTATAAAATGAAAAAAACAAATTTACTTCTTTTCCTGCTGGTTATGATAACCACAGTGAATGGATATGGCCAGGTGACATTCCGTGATATCAACTGGGACGAAGCAAAGAAAGCTGCGGCA
>JAPLDU010000092.1:8077-14646 GCA_026391255.1 Bacteroidia bacterium
CAAAAGAAGGCCGGTTAATTTTTGTAGATGCATACACCGATTGGTGCAGCTGGTGTAAGAAGATGGACAGCGATGTTTATACCGATACAGCGGTTGGGAAATTCATGAACAGCCACTTTATACCGGTCAAAATGGATATGGAACAGGGTTTTGGCAAGAGACTGGCCATGAAGTATCATGTACGCAGTTTTCCTACCTTCCTGATATGCAATGCAGATGGAAAACTTGTCTATTCTACCAACGGATACAGTGTAGCTGATAAATTTCTGGAGTTTATGAAAGAATCGCTTGACCCGGCAAAACAAACCATTGCAAAAGGAGTATCCAATGAGGTGGAATTACCATTCCCGGATTTTTACCAGTTGCAGTTTCAACCCCAGAGTCTCAAGAAATCTGCCGATTCAATCACTATTCATCATTATCTTGATACGCAGACCGACCTGTTCTCTGAGGTAAACTGGGCCGTATTATATATCTACCCGACCAATGAAAAATACAACACTTTCTTCCTGAATAACATCGGCAAATACAGGGAATTATACGGTGATTATGAGCCTAACCAGAAGTTGTACACGATATATTATGCAAAATTGCAGGAGGCAGTGGCAGCTAAGGATGAGAAGAAACTGGATGAGATCACTGAAATGATAGGAAAATATTCGACCGAGAATGTTGAAAGAGAGAAGGTTTTTTACAATATCTTGTATTATAGCGAGTTAAAAGACTGGAAAAAACTGGCGGAAAAGGTAAACGTCATGATAGGACTTTCGGGATATGAATATTCCAAAATGATCAATGAATATGCCGGTAATATCTGCCGTGGAAGCGATGATGCGGACCTGCTCAGAACAGCGCTTGACTGGATGAAAAATATTATTAAGCTTGATCCTGATTATCCATACCTGTTTACTTATGCCATTCTGAATTTAAAGCTCAAGAATTATGATGATGCTGAAAAGTACGCAAATATGGCGTTGGAAAAGGGGAAAAGCCAGAATATCAAAACCACCCACACCGAAGAACTGATCAAAAAGATACAGGCTGCCCGTAATGCAGATAAATAGATAATTTCAAATTTTCAAATTGGATTTATACTACCACGTTCACAATTTTCCCCGGCACTACAATGATCTTTCGCGGAGGCCTGCCATCAAGCCATTTCTGCAACTGATCGTTCTGTACGACTGCTTTTTCAATTTCGGGAACCGGCATGTCAAGGGGCAGTTCTATTTTGAACCTGAGTTTGCCGTTTACTGATACCGGGTATTCAAAAGTGTCTTCGGCCAGGTAAGCTTCGTTGCATACCGGGAAAGAGGATGACGTAATACTGCTGTTATGTCCGCACAGATGCCACAGTTCTTCGGCAATATGAGGAGCGAAGGGTGACAGCAGCAATAGAAGTTCTTCAAGAATTACTTTTTTGTTGCATTTCAGTTCACTCAATTCATTGACGCAAATCATAAAAGCGCTGACAGAGGTATTGAAAGAGAAATTTTCAATATCTTCCGTTACTTTTTTAATGGTTTTATGAAGAATTTTCAGCTCCTGTTGTGTTGCCGTTTCCTCAGAAATTAAAAACTCATTGTTCTTATTGTGAAACAGGCGCCAGGTCTTTCTCAGGAATTTGTGTACTCCTTCAATTCCGTTGGTATCCCAGGGTTTAGCCTGCTCCACAGGGCCCAGGAACATTTCGTACAGCCTAAGGGTATCAGCGCCGTATTTTTCAATGATGTCATCCGGGTTCACCACATTGTACATCGACTTCGACATCTTTTCCACTGCCCAGCTACAATAATACTTTTTATCATTTTCAACAATGAACATTGCATCTGCAAATTCAGGTCTCCATTCCTTAAACTTTTCAATATCCAGTATATCATTTTTCACTAAATTGATATCAACATGTAATGTATCAAATTCTAAGGGTAAATGATACGTTGCTTTTGAAATATCATTGCCTAATTGTGGCTTGACAAATCGATCATGAAAATCTTCAATAGTTCTGCTTAAAGCATTTCGATATTCGTTAAATGTCACAAAAATATTAGTGCCTCTCCATCTGTACACGAAATTTGACCTTCCCTGTATCATGCCCTGGTTGATGAGTTTCCGGTAAGGTTCGTCTTTGCAGACAATACCTGTATCGAACAGGAATTTATTCCAGAACCGTGAATAGATCAGGTGTCCGACGGCATGTTCGGTACCGCCGATATAAAGATCCACATCCTGCCAGTATTCATTGGCTTTTTTTGACACCAGGGATTGATTATTGCGTGGATCCATGTACCTGATGTAATACGCGCATGAGCCGGCAAATCCGGGCATGGTATCCATCTCTAGCGGATAACCTTCGGCAGTGTGCCAGTTTTTTGCACGCGCCAGCGGTGGTTCGCCCTTTTCTGTTGGCAAAAATGCATCAATTTCCGGCAGTTGAAGAGGAAGCTCATCTTCATTTAACAGATGGGCAATCCCGTCTTTGTAATAAACCGGGAAAGGCTCACCCCAGTAACGCTGGCGACTGAATATGGCGTCCCTCATGCGAAAGTTGATCTTTCTTTTTCCTATTCCTTTGTTTTCCAGTTCAACGGTCATACGTTTGATAGCATCCTTTACTTCAAGCCCGTTGAGGAAACCGGAGTTGATCATTTTCCCTTCTTTGGCATCGTAAGATTCATGGGAAATATCCCCTCCTGAAACAACCTGTACGATGGGAAGTCCGAAGTATTTTGCAAATGCAAAGTCTCGGCTGTCGTGCCCGGGAACTGCCATGATTGCCCCGGTTCCGTAACCTGCCAGCACGTAATCACTGATCCATACCGGCATCAGGTCCCCGGTGAAAGGATGAATGACATGAGCCCCGGTGAACTGCCCGGTGATCTTTTTTGTTTCGGCGATCCTTTCCCTTTCCGAACGTTTCTTTGTTTCCCTGACATATTCTGAAACGGCATTACGGTATTCATCTGTTGTAACCAATGCGGTGAGTTCGCTTTCGGGTGCAAGCACTATGAAAGTAGAACCAAACAGCGTGTCAGCGCGGGTGGTAAAAACAAAAATACCTTCATCTTCATTGTTCCCCGACTTTTGCTCATTCTTTTTCAGTCTGAAGAAAATTTCAGCGCCTTCAGACCTGCCAATCCAGTTACGCTGAATTTCTTTCAACGATTCTGACCATTCAATGGTTTCCAGACCGTCGAGCAGGCGACCGGCATAAGCTGAAACACGAAGCATCCACTGTTTCATTTTTTTCTGGACAACAGGATGGCCGCCGCGTATCGAAAAACCATCCCTCACCTCATCATTGGCCAGCACAGTTCCAAGCGCAGGGCACCAGTTGACCATGGTACTGCCACGGTAAGCCAGCCTGTAATTCATCAGGATATCCTGCTTCTGCTTTTCATTCATTACTTTCCATTCTGTTGCAGTGAATACGGCGGTTTCGTTGCAGGCTGCATCAATTTTAAGGTTGCCGATTGTTTCAAATTCACTCAACAGCGCTTCGATTGGTTCTGCTTTATGTGTCTTGTTATTGAACCAGTGATTGAACATTTTCATGAATACCCACTGTGTCCATTTGTAATAATCAGGATCGCAGGTCTGCACCTCACGGCTCCAGTCATAAGAAAACCCGATCTTATCCATCTGCTCCCGGTATCTTTTGATATTGACAGCGGTGGTTTCTGCCGGGTGCCTTCCGGTCTGAATGGCATATTGTTCGGCCGGCAGCCCGAAGGCATCATAGCCCATGGGATGCAGTACATTGAAACCATTCATCCGCTTGTAACGGCTGTAAATGTCTGATGCAATATACCCCAACGGATGCCCAACATGTAACCCGGCGCCGGAAGGATACGGGAACATATCGAGCACGTAATATTTTGGCCGTGTTTGATCAATTTCTACTTTATAGGTATTGTGATTAACCCAGTATACCTGCCATTTCTTCTCGGTTTCCCTGAAATTATAGTCCATGAATAACTTGTAAATTAATTGAACACAATTGAATGATCATCAGTTCGGACTAAGGGAAATCCTCAGTTGTACAGATGCTCCTGATGAAAAATATTGTTGTACGATTTAATGCGTTTCAAAACGGGCGTAAAAATAATAAATTCAATGTTCTAAAAATGGAACGCGGATATAATAGGCGCTTACTTCTGAAATCTGGAGTCGTTTTGGCAAAAAATTCCAAAAAACAAATCACAAAAAACAAATAATATCTAAATTTCAAATACGAAACAAACTACTTTGAATTTGTCATTTTGTTGATTGATACTTATTTGTGATTTGTGTTTTGCGATTTGTGATTTCTTATTTGTTTCCGGCTCGTCCAGGTTAGGATTAAATCTGTGATAATCTGCGTTACGAAGTATCCGTGTCATCAGCGTTCCATTACAAATCCTGATTTAAGATGTAAATACTAATAATAATAGACACTTAGGAAACAAAACTTACCAACATGTTGTCGCTAATCTTATTCCCTTGAAACGGTTTTAATTTTCAAATTTGCACATTTTCAAATTTTCAAATTAATGTAGTATCTTTGAAAAAACAAGGACATGAAAAACAGATTATTTGCCATATTGATAATTGTTTCGGGAAGCTTGTCCTCATTTGCCCAGACACCTGACTGGGAGTGGGTAAGAAGTTTTGGTAGTTCAGCACCGGATGATTTATATGAAACAGCAACTGATGCAGGTGGGAATGTATATATCACCGGATATCTTGGTCAGTCAATCACTTTTGACAGCATCACTTTCATAAGCGGAGCCATTCTTGCAAAATACTCAGCTTCAGGTGATATGATATTTATTAAAGGTTTTGATAGTACTAATTTATTTTATCCGGCAAAATTTGTTATAATGAATGATAATCTGTATTTTGCCGGAACTTATTATGTAGATACATTGGTTGTAAATGCAGATACCTTAACAGGTGAGGGTCTATATATTTCAAGATATGATACCGATGGGAATTTAACCTGGATTAAAAACGCAGGCAGTATTAAAAATGACAATGGTAATGGTTACGAAGCTATAGATATCACTGCTGATAATGAAGGTAATTTGTACGTACTCGGAGAAATGGGTAAATCCCCTGAGACCGTAACCATTGGCACCAATGTAATCAGCGGAAATGCACAGAATTTAAATTTTTTTGCAAAATATACCGGTACGGGAACAGCAGTTTGGGCAAAAATTATTGACGGAACCGGATGGAATGCATATACACATGCAACCAGTATAATAGCAGATCAAAACAGCAATATCTATATTTCAGGAGATTTTCAATGTCCTACTTTAGTTCTGGACACTGTTACCCTGACAAATTCCGGATATAGTAATATTTTTATTTCCAAATATGCTACTTCCGGTGATCTGATTTGGGCAAAAACTGCCGGAGGTACTGATGCGGATTATAGTTTTGATATTGCTGCAGACAATAGCAGTAACACTTTTCTTATCGGATATTTTCAATCTCCTTCAATAGCTTTCGGAGATATTGTCCTGCAAAATGAGGATACAAGTTCCGTTTATTATACTTATCCAATGTTTATTACCAAATATGATCCTTCAGGAAATTCATTATGGGCAAAAAGTGTAAATAACGGCCAGGCATCCGGTATTGCAACAGATGCAAATGGAAATGCATTTATGACAGGGGCTTATGGTAATCCCCAGATTACTTTTGACAGTATTATTCTAACTCATACTGGTGATCAGGTTGATCCAAATTCCTTCATTGTAAAATACAGCCCATCGGGTGTTGCATTATGGGCAAAGAGTCCCGAAGAAGGATCTTCCGGTAACGGTGGGGGAAGTCACGGCAATTCAGGCGGTGATATTGTAATTGATAATCAGGATAATGTGTATGTTGCCGGCTACCTTCTTAATTCCGGAACTACTGCGATATTCGGGCAGGATACGCTTATCAACCATGATGTCATTGAATGGTGTGGTTCGACCCCCGATATTTATCTGGTAAAAATCCATGATATCCCGGATATTATAAACGAATCCGAACAGAATAATACAATTGTCGTCTTTCCCAACCCCACTTCCGGTCATGTGAGAATTAACAGCCTGCCTGCCTTTGCTCAGATCCAGGTCATCAATTCCATGGGGCAGGTTATACAGAAGCAGGACATCCGGAACCAATCCGGCATGAATCTGACCCTCCCGGAAAGTGGGATATATTTTATCCGGGTAATTTCCGGAAAAGAAGTAATATCAAAGAAGGTGGTGGTGTGCAGGTAGTCTGAACTATGATTCTTTTGATTTTCATGATTACCATGATTGCCTTTTGTATTAAAAATCATAATAATCATACACATCACAAAAATCAAAGTTCAGACGAATTGAAAATTGATTTACGAACAAGGATTACTCACAACATATTTTATTTTATAGGTGTTCATGAGATCGCTACGCTAAGTCAATGTTACGAAATAACCTAATCATTTAGGTCTAATTTTATAGTTCCATTCGCCATGAAAATCATCTCTTTCAATTCTAAAGCTTTTTAACTCCTCATCTGTAACAACAATACCCTTTGGATATAATTTGGTATCC
>JAPLDU010000115.1 GCA_026391255.1 Bacteroidia bacterium
GTTGTATTGAAAAGTCCCGCTAAAGAACCGCCGGTAAAGAAAAAAAAGATTAATGAGATGCCCATGGTTGCACTGCCAGCACACAGATTACCATTACTCAACCTTCATTCTTTGATGTGTTTGCTGATGCTTCGCCGATCCTGTGCAATGGAGGCATGTCGACCGTTACCCTCACAGGACAGGGTGGCACTTCTCCCTACCATTATGCCAATTCATTCTTTGATGTATTCCTGGAACTCTCAGAACCCGCAGGATTTTACGATTACCCAGTGACCGATGCCCATGGTTGCACTGCCAGCACACAGATCACCGTCACTCAACCATCATTCTTTGATGTGTTTGCTGATGCTTCACCGATCATGTGCAATGGAGGCATGTCGACCGTAACCCTCACCGGACAGGGTGGCACTTCTCCCTACCATTATGCCAATTCATTCTTTGATGTTTTCACAGAAATTTCCTTGCCTGCCGGACCTTACAGCTTTACAGTGACCGATGCCAATGGATGCATTGCAACAACCAGCATTACGATTACTGAACCTGACCAATTATCAGTTTACATAGAGAGTTTGGATGTTACCTGTTTTGATGCATGCGATGGAAGAATCATGATATATCCGTCGGGAGGTGTATTACCATATAACATAGTTGTAAATGGAACACCCGTGAATATTTCTACAGGCTATTTAATGGCCAGTGATGCCTGTGCTGGACAATATTACATACAGGTATTTGATGCCAATGGATGTGAGTATTCTCAGACTGTGAATATCCATCAACCACCTGCACTTCAGGTATCAGTTCAGACAACACCCATACTTTGCAATGGTGGAATGTCCACCGCATCTATAACAATTCAGGGAGGGGTATATGGTTATGATACAGAAATGCTGACAGCTTCAGGAGTACCGATTCCGGCAGCAGACATTTCAGGGAATGGAACAGGAAATGTAACAGCCATTGTATCTGCCGGAATATATACCATACATGTTACCGATGCCAATGGTTGTATTGCTACTACGCAGATTACCGTTACTGAACCTTCATTCTTTGATGTATTTGCTGATGCTTCACCGATTATGTGCAATGGCGGTATGTCAACTGTTACCCTCACCGGACAGGGAGGCACTTCTCCCTACCATTATGCCAATTCATTCTTTGATGTTTTCACAGAAATTTCATTACCAGCCGGACCTCATATCTTAACTGTGACCGATGCCAATGGATGCACAGCAACCACCAGCATTACCATCACCGAACCAACTGTACTATCAGCATCTGCAAATGCAACGACTATTCTTTGCAATGGAGGTACGTCCACTGTTACAGTTTCTGCAACCGGAGGTACAACACCGTATAATGGAACAGGAATATTTGTAAAAACAGCCGGTACTTATAATTTCACAGTGACCGACGCCAATGGATGCACAGCAATAGCCAGCATTATCATAACTGAACCATATCCGTTGGGAGGATATTATTCATTTACTGATGTAACTTGTTATGGATCTGCAGATGGAACAATTGACTTTTACTTTATTACTGGAGGGATTCCTCCCTATGAATATAGTATTGACGGTGGATCTACCTGGCAGACAACCGGAAATTTCACAGGGCTGGGGCCAGACAATTATAATTTTGTTATACGGGATGCAAACAATTGTATGGTATCTGGGGTATTAATGATTTCACAGCCCGCACCGCTTGAAATTAATTCTACAGTTTCATGGTATGGTAGCTATAACATTTCCAATTATGGTGCCAGTGACGGATGGATTGACATTACCGCTACAGGTGGCACTGCACCATATACATATTATCTGAATGGATTAAGTAACACTACCGGATATTTCGATGACCTGTCTGCAGGTGGATATTATATCGCTATTGTTGATGCCAACGGTTGTTCAAACTCGTCATATATTTATCTGACTCAGCCTGAATACATAATTCTCAACGCTGAACTTGCTTCACAAAATGTCTCCTGTTTTGGTGCATGTGACGGTTGGGCCCATGTTACTGTTACCAGTGGAACACCTCCTTATAACTTTATCTGGTCAAACGGAGCGACCACCGAAGACCTGTCTGGTCTCTGCCCCGGAGTATATACCGTAACTATTACGGATGCCCTCAGTTTTATTAACCCCACCAATGTGTCAGAGGTTGTTCTGAATGTGACAATTACCCAACCTGGTCCATTGGCTGTATATTCATCTGTGACTGATGTATTATGTTTTGGTAGTTCAACTGGTTCAATTTACCTGACAGTAACAGGCGGAACATATCCTTATTCATTCTACTGGTCAAACGGGTTCACAACTCAAAATCTGATGAATCTTTCAGCCGGAAATTACAGTGTTACAGTATATGATTCACATCAGTGCGCATATAACGGAACTTACACAATAATGCCACCCCCACCTCAGCTGATTGTCACCGGAGTGGTTACAAATGTTGATTGCAATGACCAAAGTAATGGTTCGGTTATTCTTACGGTTTCGGGCGGTAAGCCACCTTATTCATTTAGCTGGTCCAATGGATCTACAACCCAAAACCTGAATAATCTTTCAGCCGGAAACTATTCAGTTACTGTCATTGATTCAAACCTCTGTACTAATGTACAAACGTTTACTGTTACTCAACCTTCTCCGGTATCAGCCAACCTGTCGTCGACCAATGTCAGCTGCTTTGGAAACTGTGACGGAAGTATCACTGTTATCCCTTCAGGAGGTACACCCCCTTACTTAGTAAGCTATAACGGGGTACAGATCAGTGCAGCACCTTATCAGTTTAACGGTTTATGCGCCGGGACTCATACTGTTGTCGTTACTGACAGTAAAGGTTGTTCTAATAGTTACACGATAACCATTACACAGCCAACGGAATTAATTGCTAATGCAACATTTACAACGATATTATGTAATGGAGGCACCTCCACAGTTACTGTTACAGCAACCGGTGGGACTGCACCATATAATGGAACAGGTACATTTGTTGTTTCCGCAGGTACGTATAATTATACTGTAACAGATCATAATGGTTGCCAGGCTTCTGCTTCAGTAACGATAACCCAACCCGAATTGCTGACAGCCAGTTCAACTGCTACGGCAATATTATGCAATGGTAGTACATCTACTGTTATGGTTTCAGCAACCGGAGGAACAACACCTTATAACGGAGCTGGAAACTTTATTAAAACAGCCGGTACTTATAGCTTTACAATAACAGATGCCAATGGTTGCATTGCAACTACAAGTATTACCATCACTGAACCTGCCACATTAGTTGCAGCATCAAGTGCAACGACTATTTTATGCCATGGTGATATTTCCACAGTTACAGTGTCGGCTACCGGAGGTACCTTACCTTATACCGGGACAGGAATTTTTAACGAATCTGCAGGTACTTATAGTTATTCTGTGACCGATGCCAATGGATGTATTGCAAATACAAGCATTACTATCACTGAACCATCTTTACTTTCTGCTTCTGCGAGTTCAACAACAATTTTGTGTCATGGAGATACATCTACAGTAACAGTAACAGCTACCGGAGGTACAACACCTTATAACGGTACCGGAATCTTTTTAAAAACAGAGGGTATTTATAGTTTTACGATAACAGATGCCAATGGTTGCACAGCAATAAAAACTGTTGTAATTACGCAGCCCGATCCATTAACAGTTGCAGGTGATGTTCATAATGTTTCCTGCCATGGTGGTAATGATGGCTCAATAAATCTTACAGTAACAGGAGGGGTTCCTCCATATAATTATATCTGGTCAAACGGACAGACCAATGAAGATTTATTTAACCTGACGGCCGGAGTGTATTCGGTTACAGTGTATGATTCTCACCAGTGCAGCGTACATGCAGAATTTTTGATTACAGAACCATTGCCGATTGTTATTTCAGGAGTTGTTACCAATGTAAACTGTAATGGCGGAAACAACGGTGCAATTGATATTACTGTCACAGGTGGTGTACCACCTTATTTGTATATCTGGTCAAATGGTGAATCAACCGAAGATATCTCAGGATTGACAGCAGGTTTCTATTCAATTACTGTCATTGATTCAAAAGGATGTGAAGCCATGATGAATTTCCAGGTAACCGAACCTGAACCGATGGGAATCCAGGCAGTGGTTACCAATGTTAGCTGTCCGGGTGGCAATGACGGCTCGATAGACATAACCGTATATGGTGGCACTCCACCTTATAGTTACATGTGGTCAAATGGCCAGACAACTGAGGACATTTACGGACTGACATTTGGAAATTATTCTGTTCAGGTTACAGATGCAAAAGGTTGTTCATATAGTATGTCATTCGTTATCACCGAACCTCAACAGATTTCAGTTTACGGTGATGTACAAAATGTTTTGTGCCATAACGGAAACGAAGGATCTGTCTTTCTCTCGGTTTATGGTGGCGTTCCTCCGTATACCTACGTCTGGTCAAATGGAATGACAAGTGGTCATATCACTGGCCTTACGGCAGGATCTTATTCTGTTACAGTTTCTGATTCGCATCATTGTGTTGCTTATGCTTCATTTGTTGTTACCCAACCAGATCCTCTGATTATCACAGGCGTTGTGAATGAAGTCACATGCTATGGCGCTCAAAACGGATCAATAGATATTACAGTTACCGGTGGAACTTATGCACCTCCTGCACTTGGTTATGAGATGTTTTTCATATGGTCTAACGGATCAACGAATGCCAATAACATTAATCTCGGACCTGGTAACTATACGGTTACTGTAATTGATGCATTTGGCTGTATAGCCACGACTGAATTTACCATTACAGAACCTGATCCTCTCGCTATGCAATATGTAGTTGGAAATGTATCGTGTGCAGGTGGTACAAATGGTTCTATCACTCTTACGGTAAGTGGTGGTACTCTTCCTTATAGTTACTATTGGTCAAATGGGGCTACCACCAAGGATATATATAATCTGGGAGGAGGTTATTATTCAGTAACTATAACCGACGCAAATGGTTGTATGCTGATCCATAGCTTCTACTTACCTGTATCTGTTGTATTACAATTGACGGCCAATGTATCAAATGTTGTTTGTGCCGGAACAGCTTCCGGTACTATTGATCTTTCTGTTTCAGGAGGAATATCACCATTAATTTATTTGTGGTCTAATGGTGCAACTACTCAGGATTTGAGTGGAATAACAGCAGGAACATACTCTGTTACAGTCACTGATAACATAGGTTGTTATGCAACAGCATCATATAATGTTGGTACTGCCAACCTGTTTACGGTTACTGGTGTTAAAACTGCTGTTTCATGCTATGGAAGCAGCGATGGAGCCATTACTATAACGGTTGTAGGTGCAAATCCGCCGTTCACTTATCTTTGGTCAAATGGCGCCACAACTAAGGATATATCTGGTTTGACGGCAGGAAATTATATTATTACTGTCACCCAATATTACGGATGTTTTGCTACGGCAAGCTTTACTATAACACAGCCAGCCGCAATTGTATTAACTGGAGTTGTTACGAACGTTTCATGTTTTGGTGGAAATCCGAATGGTGGAATAGCCCTGACGGTTCAGAATAATTTTCCGCCCTATAGCTATTACTGGTCAAATGGATCAACAGTGCAGAGCCCGGGTAACCTGTCAGCAGGAAATTACTCAGTTACTGTGACCAACAGTCATGGTTGTAAGGCCTATGCTTTATTTACAATTACACAACCTTCACCGATTAGTATTACATTCAGTGTATCGAACTTTAACGGGTATTCCGTAAGCGGTTACGGAGCAACAAACGGATATATCAATACAACTATTACAGGAGGTACTCCGCCTTATACTTATACCTGGAACAATGGATCTCATACTTCTTACCGGATGAATGTAGGCGCTGGTAACTATTCTCTGAATATCATTGATGCTCATGGGTGTTCAGCAAATTCTTCGGTTACTCTAACTCAGCCGGCTCAACTGGTTATTGGCCAGATTGTCAAATCAAATTATAATGGCTATAATATCAGTTGCAATGGAGGTAATAATGGTTCGGCAACAGCCAGTGCCAGTGGTGGCGTTACACCATATAATTTTAGCTGGAGTACAAGCCCGGTTCAAAACTCATCTATGGCAACAGGGTTAACAGCAGGTTCATATACTGTTATAATCACTGATGCCAACGGAAATACTGCATCAGGTGTTGCCACCCTTGTTCAGCCGGCAGCTTTATCTTCCAGTATTACTTTCACGAATGTCACATGCTCTGGTGCTAATAATGGTACTATTACTCAAACTTTGTCGGGTGGCGTTAATCCATATACTTTTATCTGGAGCAATGGTGCTACCACCAAAAATGTCAGCAACCTGGCACCCGGTACTTATATTGTTACTATTACTGATTCCAATGGATGTATATTGATCAAGACGAGGAATATTATTTTATTACCTCAGATGGTATTATCAGTTACATCGGTAAATCCGACCTGTTCAAATGATGGCAGTGCTGTTCTTACTATCACCGGCGGAACAAGTCCATTCACTTATATCTGGAGTAATGGGGCCACGACAAAGGATTTAAATAATCTCGGCGCCGGCACATATTCTGTAACGGTCACCAGTGGATCAGGATGTACAGCAATGATCAGTGTGACACTTACGGGAAATAATTTACTTTCAGTATATACAGCCTATGATGATGTTTCCTGTAACGGAGGCAGTGACGGAATAATCGAATTAATGGTTAATGGAGGTGTTCCGCCTTATTCCTTCATCTGGAGCAATGGCGCTACTACACAGGATCTTATTGATGTGGTAGCCGGACTTTATTCAGTAACGGTTGCTGATAGTCACAACTGTGTGAAAACTGCAGAGGTCACTATTTCACAGCCACAGGCATTAGACCTTAATATTGTTGCAACAAATCCGACTTGTTATGGTGCAAGCAATGGATCCATTGAAGCAAATGCATCCGGAGGTGTTTCACCATATACTTATTACTGGAGCAATGGAAGTGTTAATGCATTTATCAGTGGAGTACCTGCCGGATCATATTCAGTTATTGTTACTGATGCCAATGGTTGCATGCAGGAGGTTGATAATATCCTGCTCAGTCAACCCACTCAGATTAACATAACCGCTCAATTGACCATGGCTACATGTTATAAATCTGAAAATGGTGTCATTGATATTACCGTAACCGGTGGTACAGGGCCTTATACCTATTCCTGGTCCAATTTCTCAACTAATGAGGATGCTACTGGTCTGAAAGCCGGTAATTACATTGTGATGGTTACTGATGCAAATGGGTGTTCAATTTATTCACCTGTTTATGTTATTACTGAGCCAAGTGCTATATCTGCTGCCACTGTCGTGACAATGCCTACATGTAATACAAGCAATAACGCATCTATTGATCTTACCCTCTCAGGCGGTGTGTCACCCTATGTAGCATACTGGTCTGTTTCCTGGCTGGGTTATGGTCCATATCCCAGCAACTCATTTCCGGTACCTGCTGAAGATATTAATAATCTGAGCCCGGGTACCTATACTTTAATTGCTCAGGATGCCAATGGATGTTACGGATATGATACGGTAATCATTGTACCACCGCCAACACTTGCAATTACTCTTTTCAAGACAGACGTAACTTGTTATGGTAACAGCAATGGTTCTGTTGGCGTTGTTGTCAGTGGTGGTACTTATCCTTACACCTTCCTATGGAGTAATGGAATATCTGTTGTAAGTACTGATGAGAACGTAAATAATATTCCCGCAGGAACATATTATGTTACCATTGCTGATGCGCAAGGATGCTACACAACCGCAAATATTACTGTTCTTCAGAATCCCGCTATCGTAATAACAACTTCCACTACTGTTTCGGGTGGATATGCTGCTGTTCAGGCAAATGTCAGCGGTGGTGTACCCCCGTACACTTATCTGTGGTCAAATGGAAGTAATAATTTCAAGCTGAAACGTGTTGCACTTGGAACAGTTTTGACGATCACTGTTACTGATGCTTATGGTTGTACTGCCACCCTGACAATTACTGTAGGCAGTTCCATTGTTAACGAAATTACACAACCATCAGTATTGACAGAAGAACTTGAACCTGAAACGGTAACGTTAAATGAAATTACAAGTAAAGAGTTGACATTTAAAGTATATCCAAATCCAAACAAGACTGGAATTTTCAACCTGGAATTTGGAAATGCTGACCCCGGTAAATTGATCGTTCAGGTATACGATATGACCGGTAAATTAATTTACAACCGTGAGATATTTAATCCGGGAGATGTTAACAAAATAAGTCTTAATGAATTTACTTCAGGTGTGTATTATTTAAAAGTATTATCTGCTAATTTTGGTACGCTTTCCAAGCAGTTGATTATTACTCAGTAATTGATTTGTCTTTAGTATAAATTGATTATCATTAACTTGTAAAATTTTCGGGTGACCTTATTTAAGGTCATCCGAACTTTTTTAATTCAACTAATAAAAAACTGGATTATGAGAATTCTTTCCTTTTTATTATCTGTGTTTCTTTTCATTGGTATAGAAACATCGGCACAAAATTCATTACCATATTTCGAAAATTTTGAGGGTAACCCGCTTGATTCGGGTTGGACAAAACAACAACCTCAAGGGTCACCCGGGTGGGCTTTTAGTGCCGAGTCCAGTGCATTTTCCTACTATTGGTATCCACAGCCTGACCATCCTGAGTATGGAAATATTGCCATAGCGAATGATGATAAATGTTCAATTGATTGCAATTGCAGTTGCAATTATAATGGCGTTTATCTGATAAGCCCGGCAATTTTATTGTATGGCCATACAGCAGTCACACTCAAATTCGAGGCATTTTTCCAGGGTATTTCCAGTTCAAAAGGATATGTTATTTTGAGCACAGGTACCGGGATCAACTGGGTGGATACTCTTTTCAGTATGAGTTCAAATCCTTCCTGGCAGGAGATAACTGTTGACCTGACACCATTTATCGCTGATTCGATAATAAATATAGGATTCTATTATAAAGACGCAGGGCCAACACAGTCATTTGGTTTTGCTGTGGATGGGGTTAACATTTATGAACCTCTTCTGCATGACCTTGGAATTACCGACTGGGTTTTGCCATCTTCCGGTTGTGGTCTTTTATCCAGTACCCCGGTATCGGTGAAAATACATAACTATGGTTATTACAACGCAACGGGATTTACTGTTTCATATTCCTTAAACGGTGGTTCTACTTATATTACTGAACCTGTTTCAACTACTGTTGCTCCCGGAGCTGATTATACATATACTTTTAGCCAACACGCAAATCTCTCATTACCAGGAGTATATACATTTATCTTTCTGGTTACATTAACAGGTGACCAGGTATCTTCTAATAATACAGCCACAAGTGCTTCCATTCAAAGTTATTTGGGAATTAGCGCTTTCCCTTTTACTGAGAATTTTGAATCAGGGAATAGCAATTATTTCTATCTTCAGCAAGCTGATCAATCCAATGCACAGTTTACAACAGATGGATCAAACCATGTGGTATTGCTTCAGGGAGGTGATCCTAATATTGGTTGGACAGGTATGTCAGGAACCACGGCTCAAAATGCATGGGTAGATAATATTAGTCACATCGCATCAATAAATACCTGCACTATTAATGCAACAGGTATATCCACTCTGAAATTAAAATTCGACTTGAAACAAAAAACCAGCGGTAGCCTGGTATATAGTTGGTTCAGAGTTCTTTTAAATAATATTCAATTGAGTGATATAAACGGAGTATCAAATTTTAATCCAGCCACACAGCAAAATGATCCATATACAACACGTACTTTTGATCTGACTCCTTATGCCGGAACTCAATTTACTCTTACTTTTCAGGCATCAAATTTATACAATTCAGCAAATGCAAGTCCTGCAAGCCAGGCATTGATTGATAATATCCGGCTTGTGTTAATTGACTTGGCACAGATAAATGTTTCAGGTACGATCAATAATGTGACTTGCTTCAATGGACATAATGGTTCTATTAATTTATCGGTTACTGGTGGTGTGACTCCTTATACCTATCATTGGTCTAATGGAGCGACTATCCAGAATCTGAATAATCGGTCAGCCGGGACATATACTGTAACAGTAACAGATAATGCATCGACTGTTGGGACGGCCTCATTCACGGTTACTCAACCTGCAGCTATCACTGCCAGCTCAACCATTACAAACGTCTCGTGTTTTGGAAGCAATACTGGCTCTGTAAGTATGACTATCAGCGGAGGGATTACTCCTTATACATATCATTGGTCAAATGGTGCTACAACATTGAATATTAATAATGTTCCAGCAGGGATATATTATATAACTGTTACAGGACCAAGTGGCTGTTCAACAACATCATCAGTAACGATAGCCCAGGCGACTCAGATCAGTACTTCCGGAACAATTCAGAATGTATCTGCTAATGGTGGTAGTGACGGGTCAGTTGTGTTATCGGTTTCAGGAGGTGTCACACCGTATTCGTATCACTGGAGCAACAATGCAACAACAAAAGATATTTCAGGTATCACAGCAGGAACTTATTATGTAACTGTTACTGATGCAAATGCCTGTACATTAGTTTCTACTTTTACGGTTACTCAGCCTGGTATTAGCCTGGGTGTTACTGCGGTACAGACAAATGTAGTATGTCATGGAGAATCGAATGGGACAATAAATATCACCGCAAGCGGAGGTATTACTCCGTATGGCTATCAATGGTCCAACGGATCGACAACTCAGAACCAGACAGGCTTACAGGCAGGGATTTATACAGTAACTGTAACGGATTCTCAAAGTATTTCGGCAACAGTAAGTAATACCATCACAGAACCTGCGGCATTCACAGCATCTTCAGGTTCAACGGCCATCATGTGTCATAATGGCACTTCCATAGTGACAGTCACTGCAACAGGCGGTGTAGGCCCCTACTCGGGAACAGGGGGTTTTACAGTAAATGCCGGAACCTATACCTATTCAGTCACCGATGCGAACGGATGCACGGCAAGTACAACGATCACGATAACAGAACCTTCAGTATTAACAGCATCTTCAGGTTCAACAACTGTTCAGTGTTATGGAGGCAGTTCAACAGTTACAATAACAGCCACAGGCAGTGTAGTCCCCTACTCGGGAGTAGGGAATTATACAGTAACAACAGGAACCTATACCTATACAGTGACTGATGCCAATGGATGCACAGCCACCACCACAGTAACTGTATCGCAGCCGGCAGATATACTGATAACAGAGTCACAGGTAAATGTGAGCGGATACGGACTTTCAGACGGATCGGTAAGTATCTCGGTTACGGGGGGGACAGCCGGTTATGGATATGTTTGGTCGAACGGTACGACGGGCCAGGCAATCACAGGATTACAGGCAGGAGTGTATACAGTAACTGTAACCGATGCACATGGATGTACAAAGACAGGCTCATATACAATAAGCCAGCCTTCAGGTATATTTTATAATATTCCGTTCAGTGAGAATTTTGAAGGGATGCCGAGTAATTCAGGGTGGATAAGCCTGCAGGCGCCAAACCCAGATGGTTGCGGATGGATATATGGTTACGGGCCTGATATGTTCGAACCGATCTTCTGGTATCCCTTATCCAATATAGACAGTACGAACATTGCAATATCTAATGATGATGTGTTGAATTGCGACAGGAGCATGGATTACCTGATTAGTCCGTTCATCATATTGGGCGGAGGTTATGTAAATTACAGCCTTTCGTTCAGTTCCTTTTTCACGGGCGATTACGGATCAACGGCAGAGGTATTGATAAGCACTAGTTGGGGCGGGTCATTGAATAACCTGCAGACCCTGTTTACATTACCGCCGATTACAGACTATGGATGGACGACCCATACGGTAAATTTAAGCAGTTACGGTGGAGATACGATCAGGCTTGTATTTCATCATAATGATAATGGACAGTGGGCATCTGGATTTGCCCTGGATAATGTAATGGTAATGGGGAGTAATCCGGAAGTACCAATAACAATCACATCCACGACGGTGAATAATCAGTGTCATGGAGGAATGACCGGAAGCATCGACATCACGGTAAGCGGAGGCATTACGCCGTATAGCTATCATTGGTCCAACGGGTCAACAACTCAAGACCAGACAGGGTTACAGGCAGGTAATTATCTGGTGACAGTAACAGATTCTCATAGTGTCACAGCAACAGGAAGTTACACGATCACGGAACCGGCAGTATTAACGGCCAGCTCAGGTTCCACGGCCATCATGTGTAACGGAGGCAGTTCCACAGTGACAATAAATGCCACAGGCGGTGTAGGCCCCTACTCGGGAACAGGGGGTCTTACAGTAAATGCCGGAACCTATACCTATACACTTACCGATGCGAACGGATGCACAGCAAATACGACAGTAACGGTAACA
>JAPLDU010000027.1:0-2141 GCA_026391255.1 Bacteroidia bacterium
TTGGTTTTGACCAATATATTTTTGCTTTGATGCACGGAATTTTTGAGCTTTTGCCATATTTGTATGCATTAAACTAATGCAAATTTGCATAAAATATATTGATTAATTGCATATTGCGCCTAAATCAGCAGACCCTAAATAGTGTTCTCTGCGTCTTTGCGAGTTATTTTATTCGCGCAAAGGCGCAAAGAAGTTTTTATAAAAGATTAAATTGCGATCTCCCCGTCTTTGCGAGTTATTTTATTCGCGCAAAGGCGCAAAGAAGTTTTTATAAAAGATTAAATATTGTTCTCCCCGTCTTTGTGAGTTATTTTATTCGCGCTAAGGCGCAAAGAAGTTTTTATAAAAGATTAAATAGTGTTCTCTGCGTCTTTGCGAGTTATTTTATTCGCGCTGAGGCGCAAAGAAGTTTTTTATTTCTTTACACTATAATACTTAATGAAAGAAAATTACTCACAAGTTCAAGTATTTCCTTAAACGCTGTTTCTATTTTGTCATTAATAACAATTTTATCAAACTGATTGGCAAAAGACAGTTCATACATAGCTTTATCTACCCTTTGCTGAATAATATCTGCCGGATCATCAGAGCGGTCAATCAGTCGTCTTTTCAGTTCCTCCATTGATGGTGGCATGATAAATATTGACAAAGCCTGATCACCAAAAATCTTCTTCAGGTTCAGGCCGCCTTTCACATCAACATCAAATATGGCATGATTGCCGTTTTTTCTGATCCTTTCCAATTCTATTCTAAGGGTTCCATAGTACATTCCGTTGTAAACTTCCTGCCATTCGATAAACTCATTATTTTCTATCCTTTTCCGGAATTCCTCCACGGGCAGGAACCAATAGTCAATCCCGTTTTTTTCTTTACCGCGTTTATTCCTGCTGCAGGCTGAAACTGAAAACTCGAGATGCAGGGGTTGTTGCATCAGAAGTCTGACAATAGTTGTTTTACCTGCCCCTGATGGTGCTGAAATAATTATATATTTGGATACAGGTTCCACTTCGGCAATGATTGATCATTTATTATCGTTTCAAAAATAGTGATAAATCAGAAATGGTTAATGTTCACATAAAAAAAAGCCCGGCGCAAACCAGGCCGGGCTTTTCCCTGTGATTGGAATATTAACTGATCAGTTGTATAATATAATATATTCTGAATTTTTTTAAGAATATTAATGATTATTTACTGCTGAAAAGAGTAGGTTTAATAGTAAACATGACGAATGCCCAGTGGCCAAGCTTTCCTTCCTCTCCGCCACCACTGAAACCTGTAATAGCACCTTTACGAATGATTACATTGGATTCAGTGCCGCTGAACACCGAATATCCGAACTGCATGCTGACATCTTTACTCATATCATATTTGCAGTTCAGGTCAAGCTCTTCTCCCAGAGGTTTATCAATTGTTTTTCCAGTAGTTTGATCAACATATTTGTTCTGCAGGGAAAAATAGTGAAGATCGGCTTTTAACATTGTTTTTTCATTCAGCTTGTAAAACGTTTTGAGGTAAATATCAATTAAACCGGCGCTTTTTGTGTCTTTCTGCATGTCGCAAAAATAATCCATATTGCCCATGAAAGCATGTCCTGACCCGTACAAAGTGCTGAAAACGTTCAGCTTTTTATTGGATGCATCGGTATAATCATTTCCTGAGACATACTCCATCCCGGGATTGAACATGCAGTTTTTTACTCCGAAGAATAAATCAGGATTCAGGTAATATGCAGATATTTTTGTACCGGTCGAATCATTTCCCATCTGTGAAAAGCCGCGAAGGGCAATGGTTACCCCGTCAATATTATATTTAAGGATAGCTCCTGCCGTTTTACGAAGGTAAGTGGTGTTTTTCAATGGAGATTGATTAAAACCATCCATAATGGCAAGCACCGAACAGTTTAATTGACCAAACTTTTTATTGATCCAGAGGAAATTAAGTGTTTTATAATTGCCTTTAACCGAGGTTCCTGTGTAAGTAGTACCGAATATTGGATCTCCGGTCTGGTTGAACGCTGCAGCAAAATCAATTTTCCATCCGTTGGTGTGATATTTGAATAATGCTGCATCGTGTGTCATCCCTTTTTGTTGCCAGTTGCCGGCGCTCAGTAACCTTTCATTATCGTAGGAAAACTCCTGGCG
>JAPLDU010000027.1:2193-30803 GCA_026391255.1 Bacteroidia bacterium
CAGGAATAAACTATCAGAAACCGGGAATTCTGCCCATGCTTCATAAATCGCAACCGATGGAACATCGGATTTCAGCAGTTCATCACCCCATGTCCGGACATCCTGAATAGTGATTTTTGTATTAAGCTTGTCGGTCTTATAGGCGAATCCCAGTCTGCTTCGCTGAGTCACCAGATAGGCCGGTGTTGTGGTAGAATCGGGAAGACGTTTGTACCCATCCCTGAATTCGAAGCGGGGCCTGATTTCACCCGTAATGGTCAACTGGGCTTCTAACTGAAATGCGATCAGCGCCAGTAAAAAAACTAAAATAATCCTGAATAAACTTTTAGGTTTCATAAAAATTAATTTTAAATTTATAATTAAATTACTTTCTGTTATTTAAATAATGCCAACTATTCAGCTAATTCAGACTGAAGACGGTTGATTTTTACTCTTCTTTATATATCCATTAGTCTATAGACTATAAACCTAATCAGTTATAAAAATGAATTTTCAGATTTTCAAATCCTCAAATTTTCAAATCTTAATTAAATGCTCCTTTAAAATACTGTTTGGTACGATCCATTTTCGGATTTGAGAAGATCTCCGCAGCAGGTCCCTGTTCTATTACATCCCCAAGGTACATAAAGACCACATGATCGGCTATTCGTCTTGCCTGCCTGAGAATATGGGTAACCACAACGATTGTGTAATTCTGTTTCAGTTCCATGAATTTTTCTTCAATGGCCTGGCTTGAAATAGGGTCGAGCGCTGAGGTTGGTTCATCGGCAAGGATAATCTCAGGGTCAACTGCAAGTCCGCGTGCCAGGCACAAACGTTGCTGCTGCCCGATGGAGAGTTTGGATGCCGGATCTTTAAGTCTGTCAAATACTTCATCCCACAGGCTGGCCTGTTCAAGGTAATGCCTCACCTTTTCCTGCAGGATTTTTTTCTTCCGGATGCCGCTGATCCGGAGTCCATATGCAACATTATCAAAAATGCTCATGGGTAAAGGATAGGGCCTTTGAGACAATAGACCCATTTTCTTCCTGAGCATGGTAATATCGCTGTTGGTATTAAGAATATCCTCATTATCAATGATGATTGAACCTTTGAGATTCACATCCTCATAAAGATCGGTAAGACGGTTAAGGGTTTTTAATAGTGTGGTTTTACCGCAGCCCGACGGTCCAAGTAATACTGTAATTTTATTTTCCGGGACCTGAACATTGATATTGCGCAGAATCTGCTGCTTTCCAATACTTACGTTGAGATTCCTGATTATTATTTTTGGAGTGCCGTTCATGATCAGAACTTGATTTTATGCTTGTTGTACCGTTTGGATAATAACCGGGCTGAAATACTTATGATCAGGATGATGACAGTGAGAACCAAGGCAGAAGCATAGGCTCTTGCTTTCACTTCGGGGATGGGGGAACTAAGCTGAAAAAATATGGCCAGGGGAAGAGTGGCTGTTGGTTCACCAAGTGATTGTGGAATATTGTCAGTATACCCGGTGGTGAACAACACGGAGGCTGCATCGCCGATGGCCCTTCCGAAAGAAAGTAGTATTGCCGTGACAAGACCTGTAAAACATTGTTTCAGAAATACTTTGAATGCTGTTTCTGATTTTGTTGAACCCAGGGAGAAACTTGCCTCCATCAGACCGATGGGTACGGTCTTCAACACTTCATCCATTGCCCTGATCATAATAGGGATGATAAAAAGTGAAACAGTAATCATCCCGGCTAATAAAGAGGATTGAAGTCCGAAATAGATCATCATGGTGAAGCCAAAAGCACCGTAAACAATGGATGGTATACCCCAGGACAGATCGAGGAAAAAGCGGATAATATTTACAATCCTGTTATGTTTCTTCAGGAATATGTTCATGTATAATGCTACAGGTAAACCAATGAGTAATGCCAGGAAAGTAGCGCCAACAGACAAATAAAGAGAACCAATGATGGCATTGAGAATTCCTCCTTCTTTACCGAAATAAAAACCACCTTTGGGAGTCTGGCTGAGCATCTCCCAGGAGAGAGCAGGTAAACCTTTGTAAATAATGCTCGAAATGATCAGTAACAATCCGGCTACGATCACTGATGTGGATAATATCATCAGCCACCTGAAAAATGTTTCTTCTGTCTTTTTAAACTTCATTGACGATTAATAAAATCTTTCAAGCCGGGCAATGGCAAAACGGGAAAACAGGTTAAACACAAGTACAACAATAAAAAGAATAAATGCTGATAACATCAGTGCAGAATCATACATTGGAATAGACAGCATTTCGCCGTAGTTATTGGCAATCAGTGCCGGAAGCGGGTATCCGGGATCAAAAATCCCGTGAGGAATAGTAATTACATTTCCGACTACCATTAGTACTGCTATTGTTTCTCCAAATGCACGTGAAATTCCAAGTCCCAATGCCGATATAATCCCCGGGAAAGCTTTTCTTACAAGCACGTATTTGACTGTTTCCCAACGGGTAGCGCCCAATGATAGGGAAGATTCTGTTAGTTCTTCAGGGATTGCACGGAAAACTTCGATGAGAATATTCAGAATAAAAGGAATGATCATGATAGAAAGTACGAGTGCACCGGAAATGATGGTGTAGCCTGAGCCTGCACTACCAAAAAACGGGGATATCCTTGCTATTACAGGTACAACCACCAGCAGACCCCATACTCCGAATATCACAGATGGAATGCCTGCCAGGATATCAATCACGGGGTGCATGATCTTTAGCACAAAACTCTTTGCATATTGCGTCAGGTAAATGGCTGACAGCAGGCATACCGGTCCGGAAATCAGTATGGCAATTATGGTAATCCAGAGTGAACTGAGAATGAAAGGCAGAAATCCGAATTTTCCTTCGAGCGGTTGCCATGATGAGGTGAAAAGAAGATTCCAGACAGAATGTTTTTCAAGCAATAAGGAAGATTTTACCATCAGACCGACCCCGATAAATAATGGCAGCAGGATGACAACCACGAGGCAAAAAATCATCCATCCTTTCGTCAACTTATCTTTCAGTCTCCTGAACATTCTCTGAAATTTGTGAATATATAGATTGTTTGATTATATATTGAAGTCGTTAGTCGTTAGTCGAAAGTCAAAAGTAATAACTCATAACTCATAATTCATAACTTCTAAAACCTTACAGCCTAACAGTCTATAGCCTTTGTCAGTTGAGTTTCTGAAGTTCGGCCTTAATTTTTTCATCCGGCAACTGAACGTATCCGGCTTCTGTTACAAATTTCTGGCCTTCACCCAGTATCCATTTAATAAATGTAACCACTAATTTATTTTGCGGTTTTCCAGCTGCAACAAAATACAAATCACGGGCGGGAGGAGATGGATACCTGCCATCCCTGATTGAGTTAATTATCTGGCTGATATCACCATAACAGTTCTCTTCCGGGTCAATTACTCCATTCCCGTTTACGTCAATCGGAATAACTTCAAGTCCCTGGTATTTGTTCTTGGTCCTGCTGTCAAACACATAATTGACGTTATTGAATCCTATGCCGTTTTTATCTTTTTTCAGTGCGTCGGCAATACCCGGATCACCAAATACTCCGATACCTTTCAGGTTCTCCTGTTTTTTACCAAGGTATTTTGCCCACATTTCTGCTGCTCCGCATGCATCCGACCTGACGTATACCGTCATTTTTTCTTTTGATTTTGTGCCAATAACGTCTCCCCAGGTTTTGTACTTTCCATCAATAAAGATATCGATAAACTTTTGCCTGGTCAGTCCCTTGGATTTCAAATCATTCCAAACAGGATTATTGCTGCAGATAGTCGGCAGAACAGCGTCTTTGGTAAGCGCAATATACCATGCGCCTTTGTTAATTTCTTCCGGAGTGACTTCCCTTGAAACCATTCCGATGTCCACTATTTTCGACAGTGCATCAGCCATTCCTTTACCCGCTCCACCGGCAGAAATATTGATCCTGACATCGGGATGCAGTTTTTTAAATTCATCAGCCCATTTCACCGTCATAGGATATAGTGCGAAAGCGCCTGAAATTGAGATGGTCCCTTTTAATGAATCGGCAGAATTATTGTCATTTACAGAACCATGCCTGCACCCGGTAATCGTTAGCATGTTCAGCATTGCCAGACATACCAAAAAACCCAATCCAATTGTTAAAACTTTATTTTTCATATACTTACATTTATAAATAATTAACTCTTATAGTCTATCGGATAAATAGATTAATAAGGCAAAAATACAATTAAATTTCAATTCAGAAAATGGAAATTCAGGATATTTAGATTGAAGACTAACAGGTATTTTTCTTTATTGCTCTATCCTAACCTAGACGAGCCAGAACCAAACAGGGAATCACAAATCTCAAAATACAAATAACAAATAAAAATCAATCAACAAAATGACAAATTCAAAACCGGTGTATGATTTAGAAGAACGGCGTAGTTTGTTTCGTATTTGAAATTTTAATATTGTTTATTATTTGTTTTTTGTGATTTGTTTTTTGAAATTTTTTGCCAATACGCCTCAAAAATTCAGAAATAAGAGTCCAATAGTTTATAGTATAGAAGCCTGTTCAGTGAAGAACATTCTCTTCTCTTCGTATAATATCAGCGAGTGAAGTGTTGGAAAGCATATTAACTGTAGTATCACGGACTTCTTTCATAACACTCCTGATTCCACAGGTTTCTTCATTGTTGCAGTTGCGGCATTGTTCATAATACATGTCTGAAACACAGGGAAGCAAGGCAATTGCCCCGTCAAATTTCCGGATGATCTCCACGAGTGTCACCTTTTCAGGATTTTTTATCAGGTAATATCCACCTCCTTTGCCTTTGCGGCTATTTACGATACCAATGGTCTTTAGTTCAAGTAAAATAGCCTCAAGAAATTTTTTTGGAATCTTTTCATCTTCAGCTATTTTACTGATCAATACAGGTCCGTTCTTATATTCTTTTGCCAGGTGGACCAGGGCGTACAATGAATACTGAGCCTTTTTTGATAACATGATATTACTTATTATAAGATGTATTATTCTGATAATTAGTGTTTGTTCATAAAGTCAGTACTTTTGATTTATGAATATCGATTACTCACAACTATGTTTTATTTTTTAAGGTGTTCGTGAAATCGCTTCGCAAAGTTAACGAATTATGATTTTAGAAGTAACTGATAATCTGAAATCTAAAATCGTTAATCCTTGTTCTTAAATCATTATCTTTGAATTTAAAGACAGACTCTAATTAATAAAAATAAAAATATCAGGTTATTTCAGCAAAAATATAGTTTTAGTCCATTTTATCAATAGAATTACTATAAATTTACGGTCTAAAAACATGGGTTTTATGCAGATCGGGGAAAACATTATCTGGCTTTTCAAAATCGAATCAACCAATGATTTCACATTAAATCTTATTGAACGTGAAGCAGTGAATGACGGAACGGTGGTGGTTGCCTTTGAACAGACTGCCGGGAAAGGCCAGAGAGGAAGCTTATGGGAAAGTGAGAAGGGGAAAAACTTCACTTTCAGCATTGTATTATATCCAATGTTCCTGAAACCGGAGGACCAGTTCTATCTTTCAATGGCTGTTTCATTAGGCATTTGTGATTATATACGTACCATGACTTCAGATGTCACTATCAAATGGCCAAATGATATATACATCGGCAACCGGAAACTGGGAGGCACACTCATAGAAAATTCTGTTCTTGACAATAAAATTCACCATTCTGTAGTGGGCATAGGATTAAATATTAACCAGGTGGAATTCTCCGAGATAACTACTAACGCAGTATCAATGAAAATGATCACAGGAAAAGAGTATGATCTCGAAAAGGAACTGGAAATAATTTGCCAGTTTTTAAATGCCAGGTATAATTTATTGTCAGAAAATGAATTTTCGTACCTCGAAAATGATTACCTGCTGAATATGTTTGGATTTGATGAAATTAGAAAATTTAAAGCCGACAATAAGATCTTCGATGCAAAGATTATCGGTATTTCAAAATACGGGGAACTGATGCTCGAATTGCCTTTGGGTGAAATAAAACATTACCGATTTAAGGAAGTGGAATATATTATCTAAACCGGAAATCATCAGTCTGTAATTTCCCACACCACCGGTAATAACGGCTATTACAATAATAGTTCAAGGGTCAACGACGGATAAATTTAAATGTAAATTTTTGTTACAGGAAAATCATCTTATTTATGAAACTGAAAATTGTTTGTTATGCAATTTCGAACCATAATTGATATTCCTGAATCCAGTAATAAGATATCTCACCAGACTGGACTATTGATGATGGGTTCCTGCTTTACCGAATATATCGGTGAAAAATTCAGAGCGTTAAAGTACCCGGTCGATATTAATCCCTTCGGAATCGTATTTAACCCGTTTTCCGTTGCCCATTGTCTTGAATTCATTCTTGAGAAAAAACGATTTTCTCTTTTTGATCTTGAATACTCCGGTGACCGCTGGCTAAGCATGTTTCATCATGGTGATTTTTCCGGTAAAGATCCACAGTTATGTATTCAGAATATTAACCGGCGCCTGGCTGAGTCAGAAAATTTTTTGGAAAAGGCTGGTTTTCTGCTGATCACTTTTGGAACAGCATGGGTATATGAATATAAAAAGACGGGACAAATCGTGGCAAACTGCCATAAAAAGCCGGCCGGGGAATTCACCAGAAGGCTTGCTGAGCCTCAGGAAATCGTTGGAAAGTACTGTTCCCTGATAAAACGATTGCACCAGTTTTATCCGGCGCTAAGTTTCATTTTTACGGTTAGTCCCGTAAGGCATCTTAGCGATGGTCTGCCCGGAAACCAGGTAAGCAAAGCTACTTTGGCGCTGGCGATTGACCGCTTGCTCAGGAAATTTGAAAACAACGAAATTCATATGGATTATTTCCCGGCATATGAGATCATGATGGACGACTTGCGGGATTATCGTTTTTATACGGAGGATATGCTTCATCCGGGGAAATTTGCCATTGATTATATTTGGGAAATATTTGAAAATCATTATATTGAATTAACATCCATTGAACTGAACAGAAAACTGGAAAAAATTATCAGAGCGACCGGTCATAAACCCATTGACAGGGAATCAGAAGGCTACCGGCTATTTGCCCGAAAAAACCTGGAAGAACTGGGTGAATTGAAAAATCAATATCCTTTTCTTGATCTGGCAGAGGAAACCAGGTTCTTTGAAATGATTATTCAATGATTTTCCCGATTAGAAACTACTTTAAGAAACTGTTTTGAATTTTATTAAGAATTTGATTATTAGCGTATAATTTAATTTATTTACCCTCCCCTTTTTCCCCTCCCTGCTGGCAGGGAGGGGTTTGTCCGCTATGTAATATGTTATAATTTAGCAGAACTCTATTCCCCTCCCTGCTCGCAGGGAGGGGTTAGGGGCGGGTAAAAATTGAATGTTTCAATAACTTGAACTTTTTTAAAATTCAAAACGGTTTCTAAACCTATGTCAAAGTCTTAACAGGCTGTAGGTTTTTTTTAAAACTATGGAAAATGAAATTTTAATTTTAGGTTAAATCTGGATTTAATGAAAATTCTGTATTATTATTATGTTGTAAATTATAACTTTGCAGTTATTTTTAAATTACTTTCTGATAAATGGCTACTTCCATGAGCTATCTGAATTTCGATAAAAACCAACTGGTCAATCTTGAGTATTCCCTGAGTAAGGAACTGATCCGTTCAAACAGGGCAGGTTCCTTTGCCTGCACTACTATTATTGGCTGCAATACAAGAAAATACCATGGCTTGCTTGTTTGTCCTATTCCCCATATGAATAATGAACAGCATGTACTATTATCCTGCCTTGATGAGACGATCATTCAGCGCAATGCCGAGTTTCACCTGGCACTTCATAAGTACCCTGGCAGATATGAACCAAAGGGACACAAGTATATCATCAATTATGAACTGGATCCTACACCGAAGATCACATATCGGGTAGGAGGGGTAATCCTTACCAAGGAAATGGTCCTGATAAGCAGGAAAGAACGTGTATTAATACGTTACACTCTGGTTGAAGCACATTCGCCTACTACCCTGAGACTTAATCCTTTCCTCGCTTTTCGTAATATGCATTCGCTGAGTAAGGTCAATATGTACGTGAATACTCATTTCGAACCGGTTGCCAATGGAATCAGAACAAGTCTGTATGCCGGTTACCCTGATTTATATCTGCAGATATCGGGAGAAAATGAATACGTGGCAGTTCCGCACTGGTATTATAACATTGAGTATATTGAAGAAGAACGCCGGGGATACGACTCTCACGAAGATTTATATGTGCCAGGTTTTTTTCAGTTTGAAATTAAAAAAGGAGAAAGTTATATTTTTTCAGCTGGTCAGAATGAAATTGACCCGGCCACTCTGCATGAAAGGTTTGATAAGGAAATAAAAGACCGTATCCCCAGGGATAGTTTTGAAAACAACCTCAAGAATTCAGCCCAGCAGTTTATTGAGATACGCGACAATGAAACCAAAGTAATTGCAGGGTTTCCATGGTTTGGTTGCTGGGGCAGGGATACTTTCATTGCATTACCGGGTATTACACTGGGCATTGGTGATGTTAAAACCTGTAAATCAGTACTCGATACAATGTCAGGAGAACTTAATGGTGCTTTGTTCCCAAATGTGGGCAATGTTTATAATTCAGTGGATGCTCCTCTCTGGTATTTCTGGGCAATTCAGAAATATGCCGGTTTTACAGGTGATTATGATGAGGTCTGGAAAACTTACGGGAAGAAATTAAAACAGATTCTGCAGGGATACAGAAATGGCAGTGAGTTTAACATCAGAATGAATGAAAACAGTCTTATCTGGCAGGGACAGGAAGGCAAAGCCCTGACATGGATGGATGCTATTGTGGATGGCGTGCCTGTAACGCCCAGAACAGGGTATAATGTCGAGATCAATGCTTTGTGGTACAATGCAGTATGCTTTACCCTGGAACTTGCCGGAAAATTCAACGACCGGGATTTCATTGCTGAATGGAAAGATCTGCCTGCTCTTATCAGGCAATCATTTGAGGAATTGTTCTGGGATCCTGAAAAAATGTACCTGGCTGATTATGTTAATGATACAAATAAAGATTGGTCGGTAAGGCCTAATCAGGTTTTTGCTACTTCTCTTCCATATCCGGTTGTAACTGATGAAATTATGAAATCTGTACTCGATATTGTTGAGCGTGAATTACTCACTCCCAAGGGATTACGTACGCTGGCGCCCAGTCATCCCGATTATATCGGCCGCTACGAAGGCAACCAGGCCAGCAGGGATACCGCTTATCACCAGGGTACTGTCTGGCCCTGGCTATTAGGTCATTTTGCCGAAGGATATCTTAAATTACACGGGAAAAGCGGAATGGCACTAATTACCCGTTTATATAATGGTTTTGAAGAAGAAATGAGCCGTGCCGGAATTGGTACAATTTCCGAAGTATTTGATGGTGACCCGCCCCATAACCCCGGTGGCGCTATATCACAAGCCTGGAGTGTGGGAGAAATATTAAGGATCAGAATGTTGTTAAATGAATATAAATAATTTGTCAGGAAGATAGGCTGTTTGAGTTGGTATCAAGTATCAAGTATCAGGTATCAGGAATTATATTCAACACTCATAACTCCTAATAGCCTGACAGTCTACAGTCTAAATACCTATCATAATACCTGTAATATTAAAACTGAGCAGAGATGAAAACGCTGATGTTTGGATGGGAATTTCCGCCACATATAGCCGGTGGTCTTGGAACCGCCTGTTACGGACTTACCAAAGGATTATATATCAATGATGTTGAAGTTCTTTTTGTAGTACCACGCACCTGGGGTGATGAAGATCTGTCTTTTGTCAGACTGAAAGATGCGGGCGACATCACTATTACCAGGCGAAATGTGAGTTTTGAAAATATAAAGGCAAAAATGACATTCCTCGAGGTAGGTATTAATTTGGTTCCATACCTTTCTCCTGAAGAGTTTGAAAGGTTTACCAGTGCTGATATGATCGAAAAGATTGAGTCATCAGGAACAGTATTTTCACCCAATTATAAATTTACGGGTGGTTACGGAAAAAACCTGATTGAGGAAGTATCGCGTTATGCCCTGGTCGCCGCAGTGATTGCCGCAGAAAATGAGTTTGATGTCATACATGCCCACGACTGGCTTACTTATCCCGCCGGAATCGCAGCAAAGGAAGCCTCCGGGAAACCGTTGGTAGTGCATATTCATGCCACTGAATTTGACCGTAGCGGTGATAATATCAACCAACTGGTCTATGATATTGAAAAAAAGGGAATGGAAGCTGCTGACAGGGTTATCACTGTGAGTAATCTTACGAGAAAAGTAGTGATCGAAAAATATGGAATTGCTCCCGCTAAGGTAATTACAGTGCATAATGCGGTAGAACCAGCGGAAGTAAAACAACAAATTACGTTCAATAAAGGGATTAACGATAAGATCGTGACTTTCCTTGGCAGGATTACTTACCAGAAAGGGCCCGAGTATTTTGTAGAAGCCGCTTATAAAGTGCTGAAAAGTAACGATAAGGTTCATTTTGTAATGGCCGGCAGCGGTGATATGATGAACAAGATCATACGCCGTGTGGCACAATTGGGGATGTCAAACAAATTCCATTTTGCCGGATTCCTGAAAGGGGAAGAAGTATCGGCAATGTTTGACATGAGTGATGTTTATGTTATGCCTTCCGTATCTGAACCTTTTGGTATTTCTCCTCTCGAAGCTCTACGATCTAATGTTCCTGTTATTATTTCCAAACAATCAGGAGTTTCTGAGATACTCACACATGCCATCAAGGTTGATTTCTGGGATATTGATGCAATGGCCGATGCTATTAACGGGCTCCTGAACTATGAAGGTCTTCCGAAAATGTTTCGCAGTAATGCAAGAAAGGAAGTTGATAGTCTGAAATGGGAAAATGCAGCCCTGCGCGTAAAAGAAATTTATGAATCATTGATTAAGTTGTAGGCTTTTAGACTGTAGACTATTAGAAAAAGTATCAGGAATCAGGAATCAGGAATCAGGAATCAAACTCATAATTAATAACTCATAATTCATAACTTATAACTCATCATTTATAACTCATAACTTCTAACTCATAACTCATAATTCGTAACTCGTAATTCGTAATTCGTAAATTGTATGCGGACTGTCTGTTTTTATTTTCAGGTTCATCAGCCATTCAGGCTCAGACGTTACCGGTTTTTCGACATCGGTAACGATCATTATTATTATGATGATTATGCCAACCGTTCGATCATGCGCAAAGTGGCTGAAAGATGCTATCTGCCTGCAAATAAAATTATGCTGGAACTGATCAGGAAATACGGGAATAAATTCAGGATTGCTTATTCTGTTTCAGGTACGGCGTTGGATCAGCTTCAGTTATATGCACCCCAGGTTCTCGAAAGTTTCAAAAAACTTGCAGCTACCGGAAACGTGGAATTTCTTGCCGAAACATATTCACACTCCCTTTCATCACTGGTAAATAAAGAAGTTTTTCTAAGCCAGGTGAGCCAGCATGCAGAAACAATTGAACGTTTATTTGGTAAAAAGCCTGAAGTTTTCCGCAACACGGAATTGATCTATTCCGACCAGATAGGTGCAGATGTTTCTGAAATTGGTTTTAAAGCGATCCTGACTGAAGGAGCAAAACATATACTTGGATGGAAAAGTCCGAACTTCCTGTATTGTAATGCAATCAATCCCAAATTGAAAGTGCTGCTCAGGAATTTCCGCTTAAGTGATGATATCAGTTTCCGGTTTTCCAATCATGACTGGAGCGAGTATCCGCTTACTGCTGAGAAATATGTTTCCTGGATGAATGAACTACCGGAAAACGAGGAACTCATCAACGTTTTTATTGATTATGAAACCTTCGGCGAACACCAATGGGCAGAGACCGGTATTTTTGATTTTCTGAATGCTCTGCCGGGTAAAATCATTAAAAACTCTGATTTCGAATTCGGAACCCCGTCAGATGTGATAAACCACCATCAGCCCGTTTCGGCCATCAATGCTCCTGAAGCCATTTCCTGGGCAGATGAGGAAAGAGACCTGACTGCCTGGCAGGGAAATGAATTGCAGGAAGATGCACTCAGGAAATTGTACGATTTACTTCCGGAAATTTCAGAATGCACTGACAAAGAGATTTTGAATGACTGGAAGTTACTGCAAACCAGCGATCATTTTTATTACATGTGTACCAAATGGTTCTCAGATGGCGCTGTTCATAAATATTTCAATCCTTATAATTCTCCTTACGATGCCTTTATCAATTATATGAATGTGATCACCGATTTCACTGAGAGGCTGAAAACCATGAGTGCATCTAAAGTCGCTGATATCTCTGTTGTTTAATTTTAGAGTCGTAAGTCATAAGTTGTAAGTCACAAGTCACGAACGTCACGAACGTCACGAACGTCATGAGCGTCATGAGCGTCATGAGCGTCATGAGCGTCATGAGCGTCATGAGCGTCATGAGCGTCATGAATGTCATGAGAGTCATGTTTATATCCTATTGTCGAATCTTCAAATTTTCAAATCTTCAAATTTTCAAATTCTTTTGTTCGATTGTTAGATTGTTCGATACAAAGATTACTTTCCCGTTAAATAATGCTTTCTGAAGTATTTGAGATACTTGTCGATATCCTGGTCTTTATATAAAACAGCGTAGTTGGAGGAAGATATCATGAAATGTTTGTAATCAGGATAATCTTTAAAAATCTCATCTTTAAAATGCAGGATATTATCATAATAATTCATGCCTTGATTTTTGGATTCGAGGGTTTTTACGATTATAAGCTGATAATCGTTATTCAACAGGACAGCTGTTACTGAAAAATCACCTGAAGGATATTTATCAATATTAAAGTTGGTAAGATTGTACTTCAGCCGGTTAGCATCTAACCCTTTGGCTTTTAGCACCACCACATAAAAATAGGATGTTTTTTCCTCGTACTTGTAAATCTTTTCTTCGTTGGAAGCAGGTACTGAATCAGCATGTTGTTCAGTCACTGATTTGTCGGTATTTGCATTTTTGTTGTCTTTGTTCATCATAGCCAGAATGTTACTGGCGGGAGGCTTCACCTCACTTTTGGGATAGTTTTTGATAATATCATTCAGCATTTTCACCATATCATCCTGGTGACCAGATTCACCATATGCCAGGGCTTTCATGTACTTGAACTTGGGCATGATGTCAGTTTCTTTGAACTGGGTTTCGGCCTGGGTGCATTTTGTAATTACCGTCTGGTAATTCTTTTTGGTGTAATACGAATATGTTTCAGTATAAAGCGATTTGGCTTGTTCCTGTTCTGTCTCAAATTCTTTCAGATAATTCGGATTGGTGAACATTTTGGCAAATTTGCTGTCGGGATACTTTGAAATGATCAGCTCCCGGTACATGTTCTCCATGTCTTTCTTTTCACTGATTCTTCCGAGGTCGTAAAGATTGTAATATGAATAAAGAACGAATTTGTTTTCCGGAAATCTGTCATTCAGATCTTTAAACATTTTGGCAGACTGTGTGTAGTCTTCAATTTCGGTTTTGAAAATTTCACCACCATTAAAATAGGCATTGATGATCTTTTGAGTGGACTGAGCCATCAGGGAATCGGTAAGCGGTAGATTGACAAGATAATATTCACGGCTTTTATTATCACTCAGCTTTTTCTTCATTTTAGCAATGGAATCGTTTTCTTCTTCTGATTTGTCGGAGAGTTCTTCAGGCATGACTACGTTTTTATTTTTACGTCTCCAGTTGTCTTCCAGCTTTCTTTTACCCCATACTTTAACAAATTCCGACTGTCCGAATGACATGGCTGTAGGATTATAAAAATACCACTTGCCGGCTGTTGCGGATCCCATTCTGCCTTCACGCTGGTTTTGCTTAAAAAGAGAGGAACTCATCATTGCCTGGCGCTCAGCCTCCTTGGCTTTGCGTTCATCTTCCTTTACCTTTTCAATGATTTTATCGATCAGTTTATTACGCTCTTCCGGCTTCATTTTGGCCACTTTCTGTAAACTGTCCTCACGGCTGATGATATTGAGGTTTTCTACCAGGTTGTTAAGGCTTTTGGATTTCTGGCTCAGAAGATCATAACCCGGGTAATCATTTTCAAGGAACAGCATTGTACTGTCATAGTAAACCTGTGAATTTCTATAATCCCTGTGGTTGTAAAAAATATCGGCAAGTGAAAGAAATGTCCTCGATTTCTGGTAAATATTCGATAAGCTTGCTTTTGCCGATAGCTTATAATATTCCAGCGCTTTGTCTTCATTGCCTTCTTTCATCGCAATATTTCCGAGTGCATAATATATCTGGTCCTGGTAATCAATATTTTTGTCATCTTTCAGCATTTTTGCCAGTTCTTTCTTGATTTCGGAACCGCTGGGATCTCCTGCATTATATGTATTTGCGCGGTTGATCCTTGCGTTGAAAGTCATTTCATAGTACGGATTCATCTTTATCACTTCACCGTACATCTCAGTTGCTTTAATGTTATCACCTTTCAATTGGTAAACCTGGGCAAGGATGAATTTATATCTGGCCCTGTCGGCACGTTTTCTGGTGTATTTAATAGCATTGATAAGGCGGGGAACTGCTTCGTCATAATTTCCCTGTTTCAGGAAATGATCGGCAAATACTATTTCAAATTCACCTCTCATTTTCGATGGAAATCTCTTATCACTTTCCAGTCTGTCAAGGTAGGTGCGCGCATCCCCGTATTTTTTCTGCTCGTTGGCAGTGCGGGCAAGCCAGATATATCCGTCGTACTTGATCTCCTGGTCGTTGTATTCTTTTATCAGGTATTCAAAGGTTTGCTGGGCAGTGGCATAATCATGTTTGTAGAAATGTGCTTTTCCCATCAGGAGATAGGCGTCATCTACCCAATTATTATACTCTTTCTTATTATAAAACTCCTTTTGCGATTTTGTCAGCCTGCCTTTCTTACGCTTGGGTTTGGCAGTTATGGAATGAAGTTTTATTAGCTTGGAGCATTTCTTAATGGTTTTGTCCATATCAGGAACAACCATTTTTGCCAGCTTGTCTTCACCATATATGAAAGGTTTCAGTATCTTGGTGTAATTGTCAGTATGCTGGGCGGTGATTTTTTTAAGGCCGTTTTTAAGGCTTTCATTCGCATTAAAATACACATTATAATGTGAAATCAGATTCTGATATTCACGGCTGGTAAAGGTGTTTTTTTCAGCTGAACATCCGGCTATCAGTATAATGGGAATGATAAATATTTTTCTATTCAGCAACTTATTAATCAATTCTTTATTTTTTTATGCAAATACTAATAACTGCTTTTTTGCAAAAATAGTATATTCTGTGAGTTCTCTGAATTGAGCGCTAAAATAAGGACAATAGACTGTAGACTATTAGGCTGTAGGTTAAGAAAGGTAAACAAATTATCTCCGGATTAAATCTTTACCTGGATGAGCCAGAACTGTATAAGAAATTACAAATCTCAAAATACAAATAACAAATAAATATCAATCAACAAAATAACAAATTCAAAGTAGTTTTTTTCGTATTTGAAATTTTGATATTGTTTATCACTTGTTTTTTGTGATTTGTTTTTTGGAATATTTTGTCAAAATCGTCAAGATTCAGAAATAAGATACTACGTTTAAAAGCCTGATATTTTTCAAAAAATGATTAGGTTTGTAGTGAATTTATAAAAAAGTGACAAATGAAGAGTATGATAGCTAAAGCATTGGTAATTATCAGTATAGTGCTGTTATTTTTTGCTATGCCATCTTTTTCCCAGTTTGACAATAACCTGAGATTACTGGATGGTGGGTTTTCATTTGGGTACTATTACAAGTACCAGAAGACATGGAACGAGGAAGGTCTTAATCTACATTATTTTCCTCCGTTTATGCTGCATATTGAATCCGGTATGAATGATAATCCCAACATGGGTAAGCTGAACCACACGTTCACCTGGGGGGCATTTGCCGGGTTTGACGTTAAGGATTTTGATAAAAATATTGATTCGGCTAATTATCATTATTTGGCATACCGTAAATATTCTTATTGTCCCCTTGGACTTTCCTTCACTTTTCACTATTCAGGGTTTCTGAAAGATCTGGAGATCAAATTTGATGAAAAAAAGATTGACCTGTATGTTTCTTTGAGATTGGGAATAGTTTACGAACATTTTCATTCAAATTTTGATATCAATAAATCATTTAGTCAGAACTATCTCGGATATAATACTTCATCGACGGATAAATACAATCCATATTTTGCCCCACAGTTAGGCGGCAGGTATTATTTCAATAATAATTTTGCTGCCTTTGCCGAGCTGGGTTATTACAACTTATCAAGCTTTACCATTGGTGTTACTTACAGGTTTTACAAAAATATCAAAGCCGGCAAGACATAGTTTTATCCTCTAGCCTGCTTGATTACACGAATTGATTATGGCCATATGCAGGTCATTCTAAAATATTTTCCTGATCTGCAGGATATTCAGAAGAAACAGTTTGAAGCTCTCTTTGGACTTTACAAGGAGTGGAACAGCCGGATTAACGTGGTTTCGAGGAAAGACATTGAAAACCTGTACGAGAGGCATGTGTTACACTCCTTATCCATTGCCAGGGCAATACATTTTGTGCCCGGAACACATATCCTGGATGTAGGCACTGGTGGCGGGTTTCCCGGCATTCCGCTGGCCATTATGTTTCCCTTGGTTCATTTCACCCTGATTGATGCTACCGGTAAAAAGATCAGGGTAGTAAAGGAAATTGTAAAAGGAACCGGACTGGCGAACGTTGAAGCTTTACACACCAGGGCAGAAGAGATGCCGGGGAAATTTGATTTCGTGGTCAGCAGGGCTGTTTCATCCTTGCCTGAATTTGTGAAATTAGTCAGGAAAAATATTGGAAGTGCACAACTCAACTCTTTACGCAACGGCATTCTTTATCTTATGGGTGGTGATATAAATCAGGAAATAAGGTCATTATTTCCCGGCATGTTGATATTCAGTTTATGCGATTATTTTAAAGAAGAATTTTTTGAGACTAAGAAGCTGGTGTTTTTGCCGGTTTGATTCATAAAAAAAGCCGGGCAAGCCCGGCTTCAGAAAATTATGATGTTAGAAAAGTTTATCTTCCCGGTTAGAAAGATGAATATTCAGCACAGGCGGGGTTTGCACAGCATTGTGCATCTACAACGGCAATAGCCACCATATTAACAATTTCCCTCACAGAACACTCGATAGGCAGAATATGAACCGATTTTTTAAGTCCCATTAAAATGGGGCCAATCAATTCGGCGCCACCGAGTTCCTGCATAATTTTATATGAAATATTCCCTGCGCTCAATCCCGGGAAAATGAGTGTATTCACATCTCTTGAACCAAGTTTGCTGAATGGGAACAGTTTCATTCTGAGTTCTTTGTTCAGGGCGAAATTGGCCTGTATTTCCCCGTCAACAATCAGTTTGGGATAATTCTGGTGCAGGTGTTTAACGGCTTCCCTTACTCTTTCGGGACTTCCGCCTTTCTGTTCGCCGAAGTTGGAGTATGAAACAATGGCAATCACAGGTTTAATATTGAATCTGCGAACACTCTCTGAAGTAAGCAGGGTAGTATCAATCAATGTTTCTGTATTAGGTTCAATATTTATGGTGGTATCGGAGAAAAATATCGGACCTTGTTTTGTCATTAAAAGATACATGCCGGCGATATGATTCAGGCGGTCTTTGGTTCCGATGATCTGAAGTGCTGGCCTGATAGTATCGGGATATTTGCTGGTTGTTCCTGAAATGAACCCATCGGCCTCACCACATTCGACCATCATTACTCCGAAATAATTCGGATCGTTCAGCTTATTCAAAGCCTCATTAAAGGTCATTCCCTTGCGCTGCCTCTTTTCAAATATGATCTGTGCGTACTTTTTCCTTCTTTCTTCTTCTTCAGGACTGCGGTGATCAATGATCATCACATGTTTCAGATCAAGATTATATTCCTGGATCATGCTCTTGATGACTTTTGCATTCCCCAGTAGAATAGGCATTGCAATGCCGTCGTGAATGGCCACCTGGGCAGCTTTGAGAACTTTCAGGTTATCACATTCAGCAAAAACAATACGCTTGGGATCTGATTTGGCTTTTTCAAATATCGACCTCATTAATTGGTTGTCGAGGCCAAGCCTGTGACTGAGTTCGGTTTTATAAACATCCCAGTCGGCGATAGGCAAGCGGGCAACTCCTGAATCCATAGCGGCCTTTGCTACTGCAGGGGCAACCGTGGTGATAAGGCGTGGATCAAGTGGTTTGGGAATGATATAATTCCTGCCGAAAGCCAGGTTTGACAGTTTATATGCAGCAGTAACCGCATCAGGCACATCCTCTTTTGCCAGTTTTGATAAGGCTTTTGCAGCAGCAAGCTTCATTTCGTCGTTTATAGCGGTAGCCCTTACATCCAGCGCTCCGCGGAAAATGAAAGGAAACCCCAGCACATTATTGATCTGGTTGGGATAATCAGAACGCCCGGTAGCAATAATTACATCTTCGCGCGCCGCCTTTGCGTCATCATAGGATATTTCGGGATTCGGGTTGGCCAGAGCAAAAACAATCGGATTGTCGGCCATTGATTTTACCATTTCTTTTGACAGAACATTTGCAACTGATAATCCAAGAAATACATCGGCGCCTTTCACCGCTTCCTCAAGGGTAGAAACATCCCTGTCAGTCACGAATTCAAGCTTTGATTTATTCAGATCGGTACGTTTGCGGTTCAGTACACCCCTGCTGTCAAGCATTACAACGTTTTCCCTTTTAACGCCAAGCAAAATGTAGAACTTAGTGCACGAGACAGCAGACGCCCCGGCTCCATTGACAACAATCTTAATCTCGTCAAGTTTTTTATTTACAATACTGACAGCATTCAGCAGTCCTGCCCCTGAAATAATAGCCGTTCCATGCTGGTCGTCATGCATGAGCGGAATTTTGAGTTCCTTCTTCAATCTTTCTTCTATCTCAAAACATTCAGGCGCTTTGATGTCCTCAAGATTGATACCTCCGAATGTCGGGGATATTTCTTTTACTACTTCAACAAATTTGTCGATATCTTTTGTGGTAACTTCAATATCAAACACATCTATATCAGCAAATATCTTAAACAACAAACCCTTACCTTCCATGACGGGTTTGCCTGCTTCGGTTCCGATATCGCCCAAACCGAGCACAGCCGTTCCGTTCGAAATAACAGCCACGAGATTTCCTTTGGCTGTATACTTATACACATCATCCGGATTTTTCTGTATCTCAAGACAAGGTTCAGCAACCCCCGGCGAATAAGCCAGTGACAGATCTCTTTGAGTACTGTAAGGTTTGGTGGGAACAACCTGAATTTTACCGGGACGCCCTTCTGAATGATAATTCAGGGCATCTTCCTTTGTGATTTTTGCCATATTCTTTAATTATTAATTATGCATTTTTTCTTCTACAAAATTACCATAACTAAGTCAGTTTCCACCTCATATTTTTATATTATACAACTTATTTTCACTATGTTATACAGCAGGAATGAATTTTGCCGTGTTGTTCAAGTAAATAAGGGGAAGATTGGATACAGATGTGTAACAGACCAAAGTCAGTTAATTATTGTCTGTCCATAAAATTCTATATTTTGATTGACGAATATCGATTAACGATTTTAGATTTTTGATGTTATCATTAAATCAGATGATTACACATACTTTATAAATCATAAATCGTTGATCCTTGTTCTTAAATCAAAAAAGAATGATTTTAAAGACAAACACTAATTAATTTAAATAAAACACCCTCATGCTCAGTAAGAACTGAAGCAAGAGGGTGCCTGGCTGATGGTTATCAGCATTAACAGAAAACCTTATTTTTCTTCCGGTTCGCCGAACAGGTGCATATCATCGAGTGCTGTCATGGTTTGCTTAATTGATTCGGCTGAATCGTGGAGAAGTTTCATCTCATTTTCGTTGAGGTTGATCTCAATGATCTTTTCCACTCCTTCTGCGCCGAGAATAACAGGAACGCCAATATAAACATCCTTCAGGCCAAATTCACCTGTGAGGTAGGCACAGACCGGCAAAATCCTGTGCTGGTCGTCAACAATTGCCTCAACCATTTGTGCAGCTCCTGCACCGGGTGCATACCAGGCCGATGTGCCCATCAGGTTTACGAGTTCACCGCCTCCTTTGCGCGTACGTTCCACTATCTTATCAATCTCATCTTTATCGAGCAGTTCGGTAACGGGAATACCACCAACCGAGGTGTAGCGCGGCAGCGGAACCATGGTGTCGCCATGGCCGCCAAGCAGCATGGCATGTATATCTTTCGGGGATACATTCAACGCTTCGGCAAGAAATGCCTTGTAACGTCCCGTATCAAGTATTCCGGCCATTCCGAATACCCTGTTGGGACTTTTATGAGTGGCAAGGTATGCCGTATATGTCATTACGTCGAGAGGATTTGAAACAATGATGATAATTGCTTCCGGTGAATATTTGATGGCTTTTTCAGCCACTTCTTTCACAATAATGGCGTTTGTACGGATCAGGTCATCACGGGACATACCCGGTTTACGGGGCAATCCGGAGGTGATTACTATTATACCGGAGCCTTTGGTCTTCAGGTAATCATTGGTAGAACCGGTCAGCCTGGTGTTAAAGTTGTTGATGGATGAAGTCTGCCAGATATCCAGGGCTTTCCCTTCAGCAACTCCTTCTTTGATGTCAATCAGGACGATTTCTTTTGCCAGCTCTTTGTGGGCAATGACATTGGCACAGGTCGCCCCAACATTACCTGCACCGATTACTGTGATTTTCTTCATTTTTATTGAACTTTATTTACCAGAAAACAAAGTTCAGTGTTCAAAGTTTACTTCAGGTATAATATTCTTTAACATGTTGAAATAATTTGAAGATTTGAGAATTTGAGAATTTGAGGATGTGAGGATGTGAGCAATGTGATAATGTGATAATGTGATGATGTGAGAATTGTTCGATTATTCGTATGTTCGTATGTTCGATTGTTCAAGGATTTTCAAATTTTCAAATCTCCTCATCTTCAAATTATTACATTTTCGCCTTGTAATTTATGCAGTTACAGGCAATTTGTTCAGGTGATGCTTCATTCTCGGCCGAGCATGAACCGGAAGCTTCATCAAGAGGGGAATAATTCAGGCAATATTTACATCGCGGAGTATATTCGAAATTTTCACAGTTGGGGTCATCGCAGAGTATTTCTGTGCCATCACGGCGGCAATACCCCTTGTAAACATCAAGGGGAAGATAATGCCTGCAATCATTGTGGGTGATCATATCCGCTTGTTTTTCAGAGTTCAGATTGAACCTTAAATAATATATGTATTACTGCAAAGATAAAATTTGTACGAATACTGATGGTCAGACCTGACAAATTATTCGTAAAAAAAAAGGCGAGTTGCCCCGCCTTACATGTTTTCACAACGGAATAATCCTTATTGTGAATTGCTTCAGTTTAACTGCAAATATAGAAATTATTTTTAACTTGCACCATCATTAACCATCTTTTTATGAAAAAAATTTTAGGACTCGATTTAGGAGTAGCTTCCATCGGTTGGGCTGTGATCACAGAACATGAAAATGAACATGAAATTCTTGGTATGGGAAGCCGGATTGTTCCTTACTCATCGACTGAAGACGACGATTTTACAAAAGGAACGGGTGAAAGTAAGAATGCACAGCGAACTCAATATCGGACTGCACGTAAAGGTTTAGACCGTTATGGATTACGTAGAAAAGCATTAAAAGCTGAGTTGGTAAAATATAATATGTTACCCGATTTAGATTTAATGAATTTATCGGCAATTAAATTATATGGATTACGGGATACGGCTTTAACACATAAACTTTCTTTGCAGGAAATAGGTAGAATATTATTGCATCTGAATCAGAGAAGAGGTTATAAACATGGTACAAAAGAAGAAATTACCGATGATAAAAAGCAAAGAGATTATGTTGCAGGAGTATTTGGCAGATGGGAGAAAATAAACCAACATAATTGGACTGTTGGTCAATATTTCTACAATGGACTAATAATGGATGTCAATTCTGAACAGTGGAAAAATCTTTGTTCCGAATTTAATTGTAATGAAAGGTTAGGTTTCAGAATAAAAGAACAGGTTTTTCCACGGCAGGCTTATGAAGAAGAATTTGAAAAAATATGGAATGTACAGCAAAAAGAATATCCTGATATATTAACTAATCAATTTAAGCAAAAAATATTCAACGAAATAATATATTATCAGCGCCAATTAAAATCCCAAAAAGATTTAGTCAATATTTGTGAATTCGAGGGTGAATGGAGAAAAGATAAAAAAGGTAAAGATATATTTTGCGGACCAAGAGTTGCAGCCAGAAGCAACCCCTTATTTCAGCTTTGCAAAATTTGGGAGAGTATTAATAACATTGAGGTTAAAAGAATTAATTTTAAATTTGATATCACTCCATATAAGCAAAAAATATTTGAATATCTCGACAATAATGAAAATTTATCAGAAATAAAACTTTTTGAAATCCTTGGAATAAATAAAACTGATGGATATTATACCAATGTCTCCATTAAAAATAAAGGAATACAGGGTAATTTGACTAAAACAGCATTTTTAAAAGTCTTTTCTTCTATTGAAAATTTTGATGAGTTGGTAAGATTCAATCTTGAAGAAGAAAAGAAAGAACTTGTAAATAAAAGTACAGGTGAACTTATTGTAGTTAATCAGATTTCCGATAAAATAGAAAATGAACCACTATATAAACTTTGGCACGTTTGCTATTCAATAAAAGATAGACAGGTATGCAAAAATGTTTTAATAAGTAAGTTTAGTTTACCAGAAGAAGTTGTCTGCAAATTATCAAAAATTGATTTTTCAAAAGGCGCTTTCAGCAACAAATCTGTCAAGGCTATGAGGAAAATATTATCATATTTGATGCAGGATTATAAATACAGCGAGGCTATGGAATGTGCAGGTTATAATCATTCCAACTCACTTACAAGGGATGAAAATTTACGACGTGAATTAAAAGAAAAATTATCACTTCTGAGGAAGAACGAACTTCGCCAACCAATAGTCGAAAAAATATTAAATCAGATGATACATGTTGTGAATGCTGTTATAGAAAAATATGGTAACCCGGATGAAATAAGAGTTGAGCTTGCCCGTGAATTAAAGCAAAGCAAAGATGAAAGAAATGATTTTTTCAAAACCATCTCACAACGGAACAGGGAAAGTGATAAAATTGTTGAAAAGCTTGAAAAGGAATTTGGGGTTAAAGGTACTCGAAAAAACATTGAGAAATGGCGTTTGTGGCATGAAGTTAAAGGCAGATGTTTATATTGTGATAAGCAAATTTCCGTTGCCCAATTTATAAAAGGTATTGAATCGGATGTGGAGCATATTATTCCACGTTCAATATTTTATGATGATTCATATGCAAATAAAACTATAAGTCATACTGCCTGCAATCATGCAAAAAGCGATAATACTGCTTTTGATTTCATGCACACCAAATCAAAAACAGAATTAGAGACATATTTAATGACAATAAAAGATTTGTACGATAATAAAAGCAATAAAGTTGAAGAAGGAGCTCAATGCCTGGTTGGTAAAATAAGTAAAAGGAAATATGAACGGTTACAGTGGACAGTTGACGATATTCCTCAGGATTTTATAAGCAGACAATTAAGAGAAACTTCATTCATTTCTAAGAAAGCATGTGAAATCTTATCTCAGATTTGTCATCAGGTAAACGCGACAAGTGGTAATGTAACAGAAAAATTGCGTAAATTGTGGGGATGGGAGGATGCTTTGATGAATCTTCAATTGAAGAAATTCAAAGAAGCAGGTCTTTACGATTTAATTGGAACAGAACAATGGGAATCTGACAATGGCAGAAGCAAACATCAGAAAGAAGTAATAAAAGATTGGTCGAAGCGTGACGACCACAGGCATCATGCTATAGATGCGCTTGCTATTGCATGCACACGACAAGGATATATCCAGCGAATGAATACTTTAAATGCTGAACATACACGAAAAGAAATGCTTGCTGAAATTAAAGGGCAGGAATATAGCGAACGACTGAATTTACTTGATAAATACCTGATTAAACAGAAACCATTTTCTACCGGTCAAGTTGAAGAAGCAGCTTCAAAAATATTAATATCATTTAAATCCGGTAAAAAAGTGGCGACCAACAGCAAATACAAAGCAAAAGGGAAAAATAAAGAAACTGGTATCATAGTTCCCCGGGGCGCATTAAGTCAAGAAAGTGTGTATGGAAAAATCACATATATTGAAACTGAAAATGGTATCCCCGTTCAATTTCGACCAAAGTATTTATTTGACAATCCACATTTGATATTCAAATCATATATAAAGACTCTTGTTGAAGAACGATTGGTTAAATTTGAAAATAACATCAATAATGCCTTGGCTTCATTAAAAAAAGATCCTATTTATCTTGATAAAAATAAAACTGTAATGCTTGAATTTGCTACTTGTTTTAAAGAAGAATATGTACTAAAATATACACTTGGAGCAGGTCAGGGAATGTTGTTTGATGGAAAAGAAGATGATAAGAAAGCAAAAAAGGTATTAATTTCAATTGTGGATAAAGCTATCAGAGAAAAAATTGAATCAAGAATTTTTATTAACGGAATTTTTGTTAAAACAAAAGAAGCATTTAAAGACCTTGATACTAAGCCTGTCTGGTTCAATGAAGAAAAACGGATACCGGTTAAATCAGTACGTTGTTTTACCGGTTTGTCAGAGGTTGAACCTGTTAAAAAAGATCATACCGGTAAAAATATTGGCTTTGTTAAACCTGCAAATAATCATCATATTGCAATTTACATTGATGAAAAAGGGAAAAAACAAGAACATGTCTGCACATTCTGGCATGCTGTAGAACGTAAAAAATATGGAATACCTGTGGTTATTGAGCATCCTGAAGATGTTTGGAATAAGATTTTACAAAACCCTGAAGCATTTCCTGAAAGTTTTATTAAAAAACTACCGGATGATAGATGGCAATTTGATTTAAGTATGCAACAAAATGAAATGTTCCTGCTTGGACTTAATAATGAGGATGCTGATAAAGCAATTGCAGAAAGTAATAATAAACTGATAAGTGAGCATTTATATAGAGTACAAAAAATTGCAAAGAAAAATTATGTTTTTCGTCATCAATTAGAAACACAAATCATTGATTCAAAAGATGCTACTTTATGTAAAAGATTTTATTTATTACAAAGTATAAATGGATTATTTGTCAATAATCCCATTAAAGTAAAGATTAATAAATTAGGTGAAATAACAGATGCAAATGTGAGGAAATAGAAAAGCAAATTATTTATTAACAGATTACTGATATGAAAACCAACTTCCAAAAACCCTTATCCCCTGAAAATTACATCCGCACAAGAGCCCGCAATCTTGAGATTGGCGATTGTTACATAAACGAAGGATGGAAAATATGCGGACTGGCTCAAATCATAATAACACGCAGGCACAGCAACGGAAATATCACGATTGGAGTTTACCTGGTGGATTTATATGCACTTGGAGTCAAGGATTCATTTTTCAGGTTTAACATTTCAGCAGAGAAGCTGGAAGATATGATCAGCCAAATAGAATCATCATCTGCAATGAATGAGAAATTAATCAAAACAGATTATGTACTGGCACACAATATTATTTATGGCGCTGTAGAATTTGCAGATGAATATGGGTACAAACCCTGCAGGGAATTTGATCTTACCCGTTTTATTCTTGAAGAAGACACGGAAGAAATTGAGTTGATCGAAATCGAATTCGGGAAAAACGGTCAACCATTATTAATTATTTAGAAATGAATATCCATAAGAGAAACAGTGGGAACAGAAACTCTTATATTGAAGAGTGCTCCAATCATATTGCCAAAACCATATTAGTGTTTGATTCCCCTGAAGAGCAAAAAGAATATGAAAGGCGATGTATGGCTTCATTGTCGCCTTCACAGCTCATAGATAATCTTGAAAAAATGAGAAAAATGTTTCTTTCGGAATATCTTACAATAGATGGAGACTGGCCTCCGCTTGACAAAGTGATCACAATTATTTATTCCCATCGTTTGAAGGATAAGGCAGATGTTGAAGAACTCCAGAAAATCCAAAAGTTTAAAATATGAATTGTCAATTTGCCATTTCTTTCTTTATTAATAAATATGATAAAGCGTACATTATATTTCGGCAATCCGGCGTACCTCAGTCTGAATAACAAGCAATTATTGATCAGGCTTCCGGAAGTGGAAAAGAATGAAAACCTTGAGGAGCAGTTTAAAAAGGAAGCAGTTGCTACCGTTCCGGTGGAAGACATCGGGGTAGTGATCCTCGATAATTCCCGGATCACCATTACCCAGGCGCTGATGGCTGCGCTTATCGGTAATAATGTAGCCCTGATCTCATGCAGCGAGACGCACATGCCTGCGGGATTAATGCTGCCGCTTGATGTGCACAATATACAGCACGAGAGGTTTACAGCACAAATTGGGTCTTCTGTCCCTCTCAGGAAGAAATTATGGCAGCAGACCGTTGTTTCCAAGATTGCCAACCAGGCAGGATTGCTGAAAAAAAACGGCAAAGACCCTGAAAAACTATTGTATTGGGCAAAAAATGTCAGGTCGGGGGATCCTGATAATAATGAAGGCAAAGCAGCACATTATTACTGGAGTCATCTTTTCCCTGAATCACTTATGTTCAGTAGGGATCGTGACGGGGAGCCGCCCAATAACCTGCTGAATTACGGGTACGCAATCCTTCGTGCCATCATCGCCCGCAACCTGGTAGGTTCCGGTTTACTTCCCACTTTTGGTATCCAACACAGGAATAAGTACAATGCCTACTGCCTTGCCGACGATATCATGGAACCTTACAGGCCGTATGTTGATGAACTGGTTTTATTTATTGTAAATTCAGGTAGCAGTTATGATGAGCTTACCACTGATCTGAAAAAGGAATTGCTTGGTATTGCTACTGTTGATGTAATGATTGAAGAAGAAAGAAGTCCGTTAATGGTGGCAGCACAAAGAACTACGGCATCATTAGCTAAGTGTTTTGAAGGATCGGGCAGGAAAATTGTATATCCGAAAATTGAATAAAGGTCAATAGACTATAGGCTTTTAGGCTGTAGGAAAAAAAATAAGATGGTTGGGTAAAAGGGATTCAGCCTGATCATAGAAACTAAAAGCTAATAGTCTAATGGCCTTCAGTCTGATTACCTGTTTAGTTACTGGACATTGATGATACATGATCGTCTAAATGAATACAGAATTTTGTGGGTGTTGGTTTTTTTTGATCTTCCTGTGGTAACCAAAAAGGAAAAGAAAATAGCTGCAAGGTTTCGTAAAGATATCATGGCAGACGGTTTTTCCATGTTCCAATTTTCCATATATGTCAGGCATTGTCCGAGCCGTGAAAATGCCGATGTACATATCAAAAGGGTAAAAAACCTGTTACCCGAAGCCGGGCATGTGGGCATCCTGACTATTACCGACAAACAATTCGGTTCTATGGAAATATTTTACTGCAGACAGATAGCGGCCCGGATTTCCCTTCCTCAGCAACTCGAATTATTTTGAAAATATTTGCCGGCCAGGAATAAAAAAATCTCCTGCTTCTGATGAAACAGGAGATCCGGACAGCGTTTTATTTTATCTCTGATATTGCACAAAACCCTTACAGCATATAGACTAAAACCCTGCCAGGTTGTGCTATCCAATGCAAAGATATAAACTGAAAGCAATTCACAACCTGAAAGCAATTCACAACATAAAGGATGGAATTAAGCCAGAACTTAATGTTGTGCTATCCAATGCAAAGATATAAACTGAAAGCAATTCACAACAATTCTCTCTGTCTGGCAATAAGTTCCTTCGTTGTGCTATCCAATGCAAAGATATAAACTGAAAGCAATTCACAACTCTATATGTTTTATGATGTATTTGCCAAAAGTTGTGCTATCCAATGCAAAGATATAAACTGAAAGCAATTCACAACAGTGCTTTCAAGCTCTGGGCGCTCAATCAAGTTGTGCTATCCAATGCAAAGATATAAACTGAAAGCAATTCACAACCGATGAACGACGCTCAATTTATTGAGACGAGTTGTGCTATCCAATGCAAAGATATAAACTGAAAGCAATTCACAACATTCTTTACCTCCTTTGCCGCTTTCATTCAGTTGTGCTATCCAATGCAAAGATATAAACTGAAAGCAATTCACAACGTATTCATGGTTTCTTTCTTTTAAAAATTAGTTGTGCTATCCAATGCAAAGATATAAACTGAAAGCAATTCACAACTGAACCCTTATGATATATTTTAAAAACATAGTTGTGCTATCCAATGCAAAGATATAAACTGAAAGCAATTCACAACAATAAAAGGTTTTGGTTAATTGTAGGAAGTGTTGTGCTATCCAATGCAAAGATATAAACTGAAAGCAATTCACAACAATGTATATCCATTTGAATTTAATCAAGTAGTTGTGCTATCCAATGCA
>JAPLDU010000027.1:30851-46929 GCA_026391255.1 Bacteroidia bacterium
AAAGCAATTCACAACAATAATTACATCAATAAAATTAAAAATATAGTTGTGCTATCCAATGCAAAGATATAAACTGAAAGCAATTCACAACTATAGCGGTACACCTGTAGATAATGCTTCAGTTGTGCTATCCAATGCAAAGATATAAACTGAAAGCAATTCACAACAAGGCAATTGCAGACCAGGTAACACTCATCGTTGTGCTATCCAATGCAAAGATATAAACTGAAAGCAATTCACAACGGAGCAATTGGAAAGTTTTTAGGAATTAAAGTTGTGCTATCCAATGCAAAGATATAAACTGAAAGCAATTCACAACAATTTCGTCTGGCTGATATATTTCTACAGAGTTGTGCTATCCAATGCAAAGATATAAACTGAAAGCAAATCAATGCTTTTGGAGAATAATCTTTGTAACTACTCAGGCTTTTAGGATGTAAGTTTTTAGACTGTAAAAAATAAGAATACATATCCGGTATCAGGCATAAGGTAACATTACAAATAGTGAAAACAAGAATATTAATTGAATTCAATTTTCCAAAAGTCTGACATTCTATAGCCTAAACAACTTGAATAGTTAGTAATCGTTAAATATAATATTTATGGAAATACCTTATAAATATCTTTACGATGTGCTAACCTTACAAATTCGACGATGTTATTTTCAATGAAAACGCCAATACGATAATCACCTGATTTAATACGATAAGCAAATCTATGACCGGATAACTTTTTGATGTTCCTGATATCTGATATCCCTGATGCCTTTTCAACATTTAAAATAATATCTGCCACATTATTCCGGACAGAAACTAAAGTTATACTGTCCAAATCTTTATAAAAATGCTTTAAAAATTCAGTTTTCATTTCCGGCCAAGCTTTGCCATTACCTTTTCACGCGAAACTTTTTGTGACCGGTCTGCCTGTTTCATCAGTATCAATAACCCGGAATCTTCCAATTCCTCTGCAGTAAGTTCTTTATTGACAATATGCATTTTTTTCAATAAGTCAGTTACGAGTTTCAGTTCCTCTTTATTTTTAGTTGAAACAATTAATGTATTCATTTCTTAAAATTTATAGACAAAGTTACAAAATTAATATTTATTCAGTCAGCTTTAAATTGATCATCTCAAGCCGGCCAACCCGATTGTGCAATCTGATACAAATATAAAAACTGAAAGCAATTCACGACTTTTCAAAAGCAAAAGTGACGGCAAAAAAAATCCCGGAAGAATTTCCAGGATTTAGGGTTCAGAGGTTTCGAGCGGATTCGAACCGCTGTACGCGGTTTTGCAGACCGCTGCCTAGCCTCTCGGCCACGAAACCATAAAAGAAGGGCAAAAGTAACAAATTATCCCAAACTCAAAAATCACGGTGTAATATGTTTCAGAAAGCAAAAAAAAAGCCCTGAACCATTCAGAGCTTTTATTTCATTTCGTTTTCAAAGTTACTTTTGTGGCACTGGCGCTTTGTCGTCAGGTTGACTGGTTTTTGAATCAGAAGGAGTTTCTTTCATTGAGTGTTCACATTTTCCGCTGCAACCTGCTTTTGCATCTTTTCCTTTGCAACAGCTAGCATCTTTTCCTTTGCAGCATTTAGCGTCTTTAACATCTTTCTTATCAGCTTTGTCTGCCTTAGGCGGATCATCTTTTACGACGACCTTTGAATAACCTACTGTAGCATGCACCGGGGTAATTCCATATCCGAGAAAAGCTACCAGACCAATCAGCAAAATCAGTTTTTTCATAAAATTCTTTTTATTAATTAACCCGGCAAAAATAGACTATAAATAATTCTGAACATGTTAAATTTAAGTTAAATTGCCTCGGTGTTTTCATAAAATATGTTAATTAGGTATTGTCCAAAAAGTCATTCTTTTTTGATTTAAGAACAAGGATCAACGATTTCTGATTTATGAAGTAAATGTAATCATCTGATTTAATGATAACATCAAAATTCTTAAATCGTTAATCGATATTCGTTAATCAAAATAATGAATATTAGAGACAGACTAATTAGCTTCGAAAATAGTTTCTGTGTATTATGAGTTACCTGCATAACCTTGGCTATCTGGGACTATTCCTGGCCTGCTTCCTTTCGGCTACCATCATCCCGTTCAGTTCCGAAGCGATTCTTAGTGCAGCAATACTTTCCGGTTATAATATATTTCTCAGCATTATCTTGGCCAGCCTGGGTAATTGGTTGGGTGGCATGAGCAGCTATTTTATAGGGTACCTTGGGAAACCGGAATGGATTTCAAAATACCTGAGGATAAAACCCGAACGGGCAGAAAAAATGATGCTATTCCTGCAAAAGAGGGGCGCATATTTTGCTTTTTTTTCATGGGTGCCTTTTGTGGGTGATATTATTGCCGTGGCACTTGGCCTGATGCGTTGCAATGCCTTTAAAGTAGGGGCATATATGTTTGCCGGTAAGACAACCAGGTATATCGTATGGGCTTATCTGACCTTCGAGGTCGGGAAACATTGGGGGATTTGAAGATTTGAAAATTTGAAAATTTGAAAATGTGAGGAATGTGTTAATGTGTTAATGTGACAATGTGATGAGAATGTGACAATATGATAATATAATAATAAGATGACATTCGATTGTTCGATTGTTCGATAGCCCGATTCTTCAAGGATTTTCATTTTCAAATTTTCAAATTTTCAAATCAATTCATGAGTATTTCCTGACAATTTCATCGAAAATTGAATTGAGTTCCTGAACATTTTCCGTTCTGAGCATGTGGATCCTCAATTCCCTGAAATCGGGTAATCCTTTGAAGCAATGCGCCATATGCCGGCGCACATGTAATATGCCTATCCTTTCGCCCAGCAGTTCCACTGATCCTGAAACCAGACTGCGCAGTTCGTCCACCTGCCTGACAAGTGTCAAAGGAGGCAGTAGAATTCCTGTATCGAGGTAATGCCTGATGTCCCTGAAAACAGAAGGTCTGCCGACTGAAACCCTTCCTATCATAATGCCGTCAACGCCATAAGTGTCAAAAGCGTACCTGGCCTTTTCAGGGCTGTCGATGTCCCCGTTGCCAATAATTGGTATGTGCATTCTTGGGTTGTTTTTTACTTCACCTATCAGCGTCCAGTCGGCCGTGCCCCTGTACATCTGTTCACGGGTGCGTCCATGAATTGTGATTGCCAGTATGCCAACGTCCTGTAGCATCTCGGCAATTTTCACTATTTCTTTGTGATGATCATCCCAGCCCAGGCGGGTTTTCACAGTTACCGGCAGATGTGTTGCATTGACTACCGCGGAAGTAATGCTGATCATCTTAGGGATATCCTGCAATAGTCCGGCACCGCCTCCTTTCATAGCAATCTTACGTACGGGGCATCCAAAGTTGATGTCTATCAGGTCAGGATTGGCTTCCGTGGCAATTCTGGCTGCTTCAGCCATGCTATCCGGTTTTGTACCGTAAATCTGGATTCCTATGGGTCGTTCTTCGTCATGGATCACCATTTTCTTCATGGTCTTTCGAACATGACGTATCATGGCTTCAGATGATACAAACTCAGTAAATACCACATCGGCACCGTAGCTTTTGCACTGTCTGCGGAATAATTCATCTGACACATCCTCCATGGGTGCCAGAAACAAAGGGTATTGACAGGTATTAATAGTTCCGATTTTCACCAGGTTCTGATTTTCCGGCAAAAATAATACATCCTGCCGGTTTCCTGTCAAAACTCAAATATTACTCCCAGACTGGGTATAATGGAGCCGGATGATGCATCGAGGTACTTAAGCGGGTATCGCGAAACACCGGTTGGATCAGTATAGGCCGGCAATGGTACAGGTTTACCATCAATAAGTTGTGTCTGTCTCACAATTATATCAGGTTCGGTTGATTTTGAATCGTACAGGTTCTGAATATCCACGTAAAAATTAAGTGAGCAATGTTGAAAATAATATTCTTTATCAATGCGGATGTCAAGCTGATGATAAGGTTTTAGACGGAGTGTATTAAAACGGCTGTAGTCAAAATATCCCTGTCCCCTTGCATCCCAGGCAGATGCGATACCTGAAACATCTTCATTGTAAGGAGTGTAAGGAGTTCCTCCGGTAAAACGCCATTTGAAACCAAACTGCCAGTTGTGTTTGAACCATCTGGTAGCCGTAAGTACCACCAGGTGTACATTGTCCCATGCCGAAGGGATGTATTCTCCGCTGACATTGGTGAACAAACTTCTCACCAGAGTATATGATAAAACCGTATTAAATCCTGCCAGTCTGCTTATCCTGGCAAATAACTCAGCTCCATATGCCTTGCCCTCAGCCGTTGAAGTGACGGATTCGTCTCCTACCACTCCGAAATCAGTGCCTTTATTGGCCAGTGCCACTGAGTCTTTGACTGAGAACGGATAATCGCCGTAGTGTTTATAAAATCCTTCCAGTGTAAGGGTCGTATTATCATCAGGATGGTAATCAATACCGCCAACCAGGTGATCGGAATATATATATTTCAGGTGATTCGCCTTGTTTACCAGCATTCCTGTTGAATCGCGATATCCGAATGTTGTATAGGCAGGTCTTTCGTAATAACGGCCAGTGTTGAAATTCAAAGAATAATACTCGTTGAGCGACCAGGAAAGCGAAATCCTGGGCGATAATTGTTTCAGCAGGTCTGACATTTCATTTGAGTAGTTGTTGGCATCAGCCCTTATACCGCCGGAGACGATTAATCTTTTCCCGAAGAATTCTTTGCTTATCTGTCCCGACGATCCCCAGGACAACAAATCCAGGTCAGACCTGTAATTCAGTATCATTGGTTCTCCGGAAGCGAAAATCTTCTGCCAGGTACGGTTAAAATAAGTAGCATATTCAAGATTCAGTGAATAGTTGATTTTTAATCCTCCGTCTCTCCGGAAAGTACTCTCATACCGGAATTTGTTTTCTGCCTCATCAGATGAATAATCGAGTAGTTTCAGGGAATCAGCCTCAATGTTATTTTTATATTTATATGAACTGTTATTCAGATAATTACGGCTGAATACAAAAGTATGGTAATCCTGGTTGTCAAAATGCTTGTAAATTAAACCTATGGTATAAGTCCACTGGTCGTCCACCGGAAGATTGTTGAGAAGATACTGCTGATATTCGGTTTTATTTGCACTGGTATTCAGGCCGGAATGGTCGAGCGCCCCGATGCTGATCACCGAAAGTTCGTTTTTTGGATCTAAGCGCCAGCGGGCTTTGAACTGGTAATCATTGTACGTGGGAAGAAAGGGCAGTTGCAGGAGACTGAACAGGAATTGAAGGTAAGAACGTCGGACTGAAAAAATATAAGATGAATTTGATGAGATAGGTCCGTTGACTGATAATGACAGGTCGGATGCACCCACCGAAGCTTTAAATTCTGTTTTATCAGGATTACCATCAATCTGCATGAAATCAATGACGGAGCTGAGAGCATTTCCCTTGTTGGCAGGGAATGCTCCTGACCAGAAATTCACTTCCCTGATGAAATCTGCATTTATTATACCTACCGGGCCACCTGATGAACCCTGTGTTGCAAAGTGATTCAGATTGGGAATTTCAACATCATCGAGGTAAAACCTGTTTTCTGATGGACCGCCGCCTCTTATTATCAGGTCATTACGATATGACACCCCTGAAGATACACCAGGGTACGACTGAATGATTTTCGATACATCACGATTGCTTCCCGGGTTTTTCTCTATTTCTGTGATGCTGATGGTCCTGAGACTTACCGGGCTTTCCTCCGACCTGATAACCGGTGAAGCCTGAACATCCACTTCTTTGATCTGGGAAGTTTTTTCATTCATCCTGATCTCAATATAGCTGTGTTTCTGGTTGGTGACCAGAATTTCCTCGGTAAGTGCAGTTTCAAAACCCACAGATGATGCCGCCAGCCGTATATATGCCGGCTGAATTCCTTTCATCACAAATTTCCCGTCAATATCGCAGGTGGTTCCGGTATTGGTTTTCCATATCACGACGTTGGCAAACGGAACCGGTTCGTTACTGATGGCATTGATTACCCTGCCTTCGATGATTCCGTTGTTTTGAGCAAGGATTAATCCATGAAGGATTATTATGAAGGATAAGACTAAGAAATTTTTGATCATTAAATATCAGATAATTTGATAATTTGAAAATGTAGCAATGTGACAATGTGAATATCCTTGAACTCCGCCTGTGGCAGACGAATAATCGAATAATCGAACAATTCTCAATTCATGATATCATCACCTCCTCACCTCATCACATTGTCACATTATTACATTATTACATTATCACATTATCACATTATCACATTGCCACATTATCAAATCATCCTCAAAATTCAAGACTGATTTTAAGTATGGAAAAATCATCCTCAAACACTTGTGAATTCTGTATTCCAGCCAATTTATCAAACAGGGACTGAAGACGTGCATTACCAGATCCGCATTCCCTGATGATATTATAAAATTCATCCACCATCAGGGTTTTGCCTCCGGGTTTTCTTATTTCATAAGTACCGTCGGAGAAAAGAAATAATACTGCTTTTCCCGGGACATCAATCTTTTGTGATTTGTAAATGATATCCGGTACACATCCGACCGTCATAGAAGGAGGATCAAGATATGTTGTATTCCCGTTTTCATGGATAAGAAAAGGAGCGGGTTGTCCTGCGCAAATATATGTTAAACTTCGATCCCGGATATTCAGTATTCCATACCACATGGTAAAGAACAATCCGTTGTGGTTGTCAGATTGAAAAGTATTATTGAGAGAATGAAGCATTAATTCCGGTTTGCGGGGATTGACATTCAACTGGGAACCGGAACGGATGAAGTGGAGGATGGAAACCGAGTGAAGTGCAGCGCCGATGCCATGTCCGCAAACATCAAGGATATAAATTGCATAATGATCCTCATCGATCCGGTGATAACCAAAAGCATCACCACCAAGCTGGTTTGATGGCAGGAACAGCCAGTCGGCCTGAATAACTCCTTCATGGATTTTTGGTGGAAGGAGTGTCAGCACGTAATCCTTAGCCTGGTCAATACTTAATTGTATAATTGAGTGAGATTGTTCTATATCTTCCTTTTGCCGGTTTATTTCAATATTCTTCTCTGTAAGGTCCTGGTTCAGTTGTAGAAGTTCTTCATTGGATTTTTCAATCAGTTTGTTTTTCCCGGCAAGCATAAGGTTGTCTTTTCTCTTTCTCCTGAAAAACATAAAAAGCAATACAAGTATAATACCAGTAAAGACCAGCCCTGCCGTTAGAGAACGGCTGAGCATATTCTGATAATCTTTTTCCTTGTTTAGCAGAACCATTTCTTTGTCTTTTTTTTCTGATTCAAGATCCTTTTGTTTCAGTTCAAGTATGGTAACTTCACGGTCTTTCTGCATAATTGAAAGATCATTATTACGCTTCTCAAGTTCGAGGTTTTGCAAGTCCTCTCTGCCCCGGAGCAAAGCCATATCCTGTCGCTGACGGGTAATGCTGAGTTCCTGAATCTCATTGTTCTGTTGTAAAATTTCTATTTCCTTCTGCTTTACTTCATTCTCACGTTTGGCTTCCAGTTCGGCTATTTTTTTCTTGTTTTCTGCAGAAAATATTGAGTCATTAATGTTTTTCGATTCTTTATAAGCATCCAGAGCTTTTTTATAATTTCCGAGCGATATATAAGTCTGGCTCAGGCTATTTAAAAAAGACGGAGTATTGATATTCGGTCCCATGCTCCTTGAAATCCTGATAGCAGTATCGTTGTAATTAACAGATTTTGCCAGCAGTTCATTTCTTTCAGCAGGATTCTTCAAAGCTGTATCTGTTGCCATATGATAATACATCAGTCCAAAATCATTATAGCAATAGGACTTAATTTCTGTTAAACCCGCATTTTTTGCAATATTCAGCGCTTTACCATAGTAATCAAGGGCTTCTGGTTTATTTCCCAGCATATCGCTCAATCCACCCATTAATTCATAATTCCTGGCCAGAAAATTCTTGTTTCCGGTCACCTCGTTAATATTTACTGCTTTCTGAACATACTTGAAAGCTTCTTTATAATTAGACAAAGCATCATATAATAATGCGATGTTATGATAATCAGCAGCCATCTGATCGTTATCACCGTTTTGTTCTGATATCTGCAATGATTTTAATCCATATTCAAGCGCTTTCTGATAATTTTCCAACTGCCTGTATATTTCGAGCAGTATCCCGTAATTGGAAGCCATGCCTGTTTTATTATCTATTTCTTCGTTGATCTTCAGGGCCTGCAGTGTATAATCAAGAGCTTTCGGAAAATCCGTAAGTGCCTGGTATTCCATGGCTATATCTTCTATGTTGATGGCAATTTGTTTTTTATCACCCAATTCCTTGTTTATTTCGAGGGCCATATTATAATACCGGAGGGCTTCATATCTTTCATCTTTATTAGAATAATTAATCCCGATATGTCCCAGTATTTTTGCTATTTCCCGTTTGTCATTTAATTCCCGGAAAATCTTAAGTGCATACTGGTTATATTCCAGGGCATTATCATATTCTGTCAATTCATCATACAAAAGGCCGGCGTTGAGATAACACTTCGCACAGTATAATTTATCTTCCCTTGCAAAATCAGCAGCTTTCAGAAAACAATCAACCGCTTTTTGCTGCTGGTATTTGGAAATGTAAATATATCCCAGGGTAAATAGTGTTTTTTTCTGGCCCTTTTTCCATTTGAGTTTATCTGCAAGCTCCAGTGCCCGTGTAGCATACACGATAGCCATGTCAGGATTTGTTTTGATACACTCTGAGATCAGTTTATTCAGGATGTTGACTTTGTTTGTATCTTCCCTGGCATTTTTCAGAATAGACAGCAAACTATCCTTATTATCCTGTTCCGGGATCGCTCCCGAAACAGTCAATTTCTTTGCTGCCACAAACATTGTGACCAGTAAGATGAATACTGCCGGTAATATTTTTGAATATTGCCTTATCATTACGTTATAAATATATCATTCATGACGATTAAGCCTTTCCTGAATATTAAAATTTCATATTCAACGGATTATTAAAATCAGTCTCATGAATATCATTACCAGGTTATCAAAATATTATATCCCATCCTAACATATGAATCAGTCAGGAATTAATTTTTGCTAAATATACAAAATTATTTTAAACAACATATTCCGGTTGTGATGAATTGACTATTGATATAATCTCTTTTTATGAGAAGAAAATTTTTTATGATATTTTTAATTTAGTTTAATATTGAGAAACTGTTTTGAATTTATTAACATATAAAAATTTTGCCATATTTTACTTTTAACCACCCCTAACCCCTCCCTGCGAGCAAGGAGGGGAACTGAGTTCTGCCAATTAATACAAATAACTTAACGGACAATCCCCTCCCTGCCAGCAGGGAGGGGACGAAGGGGAGGGTACATAATTTAAAATTATACGTTAATAATCAAACACTTAATTTAATTCAAAACAGTTTCTTAAAATAAGATGTATTAACAATATATTTCATCTGATAAAATTCTGTCAATCTACGGTCTGAATGAGATAATCAGTTAATAATTTAAAATATTCTTCAAAATATTTTAAACAAAAGTCGCGTCAATTTCGTTTATTTTTATTTCCTGTTTTGAAAACATAATTGAATTTATCAGGGTACTTTCAGAAATGAGATATTTCTTACAAAACATACCTGGGGATAAGCATGGATTTAATAAATACCATAAGGGTCTGATAAGTGTTCTATTCCTTATAATTTCCAACATAATTACAGGACAGACGGTTCATGACTCACTTCCTTACAAAGTTACATTATCACAATGTATAAGTTATGCATTGGCAAACCAGTCTTTGATTAAACAATCCGAGATTGATGAAGATATTACAAAGAGAGATATCAGGATAGCTTTGTCGGGCTGGTATCCTCAACTTGAAGCTGATGCCAATGTGCAGCATTATTTTCAGATTCCCATAGCTAATTATCCTAACCTGAACAATCCTCCCCAGTATACTCCGTATATTTCTCTTCCTTCCACAGCAACAAATATATCATCAGGTATATTTTCTGTAAACCAGACATTATACAGCAACAATATATTTTTTGCAGCAAGGACTTCTAAACAACTTCGCAACCAGGCTTCAGAGAACACTGAAAATTCAAAGATCAATACTTATGTTGATGTAACCAAAGCCTTTTTCGATGTGTTATTGACAGAGGAGCAGCTTCATGTTCTTGATGAGGATATACTTCGCCTGCAACGTAATTATAAGGATGCTTACAGTCTTTATAAGAATGGCCTTACAGACAAAATAGATTATCAGCGTACAGAGATTTCTCTCAGCAATACTCAGGCACAAAGAAAATCAGCAGGAGAAACTCTGAAAGCTAAATATTCCATATTAAAACAATTTATGGGTGTTGTTCCTGAAAAGCAACTGGCCGTAACGTACGATTCCTCCAGATTTGAAAATGAAATACTCATTGATACAACAAAGAATTTAAATTACAACAATCGTATTGAATATCAGCTATTGCAGACTGCAATTAACCTGCAGGGTTCTGAAATCAGCTATTATAAGTGGTCATTTCTTCCAACTTTATCTGCTTTTTATGATTATAACACACTTTACGGCAATAATCAATTTTCTGAATTATATAATAAGAACAATTCAAGTTCCCTGTTGGGCTTGAAATTAACACTTCCACTGTTTCAGGGAATGAACAGGATGGAGAACCTAAGCAAGGCAAAGCTTCAGTACCAGCGGTTACAACTGGGAATGGAATATCTGAAGAGCGGGATTAACAGTGAATATACTCTGGCGCTTTCCAGGTATACCAGCAACCTGAATGAGCTCAGAACTGCAAAAAACAATATCGCTATTGCAAAGAATATCTTTAACACTGTGAAACTTCAGTATGATAACGGAGTCAAGGCATATCTCGAAGTTATAGTTTCCGAAACAGATTTACGTACAGCAGAACTTAATTATTTAAATGTGCTTTTTCAGGTTCTGTCCAGCAAGGTGGATTTTGAAAAAGCATCAGGAGTCATTATAATTAATTGATATATGTCATAACCCAATTACGAGTTACGAGTTACGAATTACGAGTTACGAATTACGAGTTGTGAACAAAATGCGGAACATGAAACGATTAGACTTTAAATATTAAAATTTGAATAATAATGAGAATTTCTCAGGTAATAATATATTATGCACTGATTGCAGGCTTGTTATCCTGCAGTGGAAATACAGCAAGTAATAAGACATCAGAGCCTGCCATACCCGTTACAGTTGCTAATGTAAAATTAACTAATGCTGTTTTCTACAATTCATATCCTGCAAATATCGTGGCATTAAAAGAAGTAGAACTTCGCGGACAGGTGAGTGGATATATAACAGGAATATATTTTACCGAAGGAACCGAAGTTCAGCCGGGAGAGAAACTATATGAAATTGACCGTCGCAAATACCAGGCGGCTTATGATGAAGCCCAGTCAGGCGTTAAGATTGCCGAAGATAATCTTGAGAAAGTTCAGCGTGATGCTGAACGTTACACTGATCTTGACAGGCAGGATGCTGTTGCAAAACAAATATTGGATAATGCAATGACAGATCTTAAAAATGCAAAACAGCAGGTGGTTGCTGCAAATTCGGAATTAATAAAAGCTAAAACCGAGTATGATTTTTCTTTAATCACTGCACCTTTTAAAGGTACAATAGGATTTTCAAACGTAAAACTCGGAGCCCTCATCACTCCGGGACAGACTCTGCTAAACACGGTATCTTCAGATGATGTTATGGGAGTTGATTTTGAAATAAGCGAAACTGAACTTAGCCGTTTTCAAAAGCTGGATAATGCTGTAAATATAAATAATGATACCACTTTCAGGATCACCTTGCCTGACAATTCAATATATCCTTATAGCGGAAAAATAAGTGTAATTGACAGAGCTGTTGATCAGCAAACTGGTACGATTAGGGTCAGGATTACTGTTCCTAATAAGGAAAGGCTGCTAAAACCGGGCATGAGCTGCAAGGTAAATGTTCTGAATACAAATGCAGGTCAGCAGGCACTCATTCCTTTCAGGGCAGTACTGGAGCAACTGGGTGAATATTCTGTATTTATCATAAAAGATAAAAATGTAAAACAGGTCAAGGTACTACTTGGTCCCAGGGTCACGTCAGATGTAATTGTACTGGATGGGCTCAAAGGCGATGAAACAATCGTTGTGGACGGTATACAGAAATTGCATGACGGGGCATTGATCACCATTGCACCTTCCCAAAAACAACAAAGTAAATAGAGTCTGTCCATAATATTCAATATTTTGATTGACGAATATCGATTAACGATTTTAGATTTTTGATGTTATCATTAAATCTAATAAAAATGTATCTAACAAATATAAATCAGATAATTATAATTCAGAACCTTATTTCATGATAGCCGATACCTTCATTAAACGTCCGATCACGGCAATAGTAATTTCGATGGTCCTGGTCATAACAGGAACATTGGCGATACTTAGTCTGCCCGTCAGCCAGTATCCTGATATTACTCCGCCGGTAGTAAATGTATCTGGCCAGTATATTGGTGCCGACGCTAACACAGTGGAACAAACTGTTACCACGCCATTGGAAATTCAGGTAAATGGAGTACCCGGCATGGATTATATCCAGAGCAACAGTACTAACGATGGCCGTTCTTCGTTGAATGTATTTTTTAATATCGGCACTAATGTTGATATTGCCACTACTGAAGTTCAGAACAGGGTAAACATAGCCACTCCTGTTCTGCCTGATGAAGTAAAGAGATTGGGAATTACCGTCCGCAGGCGCAATCCGTCCGCCCTTTTGCTCGTAGCAATATATTCTCCTAATGGCACGCATAATATCCGGTTTCTTGATAATTACACCAATATTTTTGTCAGAGATGCACTTCTGAGGGTCAAAGGTGTTGGTGATATCTTCACAAGGACTGACGATTTCAGTATGCGAATCTGGCTTAAACCTGATAAAATGGCAAGCCTTGGGTTGATTTCCTCAGACGTTCTTAATGCTGTGCAGGAGCAGAATGTACAGGTGGCTGCAGGCTCAATCGGAACACCTCCCCAACCTTCCGGTCAGCCTTTTGAATATACGGCAGTGGTCAATGGAAGGCTAAGTACTGTGGATGATTTTAATAATATCATTGTCAGGTCTGATCCGGCTAAGGGTAGTATAGTTTATTTAAAGGATGTGGCACGTGTCGAGTTAGGTAAATTCAACTATTCAGGTGTATCATTTGTCGACAAGCGACCTGCTTCATACATGCTTATTTTCCAGACTCCGGGAAGCAATGCTCTTGATGTTGCAAACGGTATTTACAGTACAATGGCTGAGTTAAACAAATCTTTTCCGGGTGATGTTGCTTACATTGTGCCATTTGAATCTGTTTCGGTCGTAAAAGTATCTATAAGTGAAGTGGTTAAAACCCTTCTTGAGGCATTGGCGCTCGTAGTACTGGTTGTATTTGTCTTTCTGCAGGACTGGCGTTCTACTATTATTCCGCTTCTTGCAATCCCAGTGTCAATAATAGGCACTTTCATATTCTTCGTACCACTGGGTTTTACTATTAATAAACTAACACTTTTTGGGTTTGTCCTTGCCATCGGAATAGTTGTAGATGATGCAATCATAGTGGTTGAAGCAGTGCAGCGTTATATTGAAGAGCATCACCTCACACCAAAAGAAGCAGCCCATAAAGCAATGGCAGATATATCAGGGCCTGTTGTTGCAATTGCACTGGTTCTTGCCGCTGTGTTTGTCCCGGCAGGCTTTTTACCTGGCATTGTTGGCAGGTTATATCAGCAATTTGCTATCACAATAGCTATCTCGGTTCTTATCTCTGCCTTCGTTGCTTTATCTCTCACCCCCGCCCTTTGTTCCTTATTTCTGAAACCCCATCATATTAATAAATCTTCAAAAGGGCTTAACTATCTCTTTTTTCATTTTAATAAATGGTTCAACAGGAGAACAGAAGGATATACTGACAATGTCCGCATAGTTGTCAGGCATTCCCGTTATGTAGTAATAATGCTGGTACTGATCATCTTTGGGGCTTATGTCCTGCTGATTAATAAACCCACCGGTTTTATTCCATTGGAAGATGAAGGACGTTTGTTTATCACGTACGAACTGCCCGAAGCATCTTCTACCTCGCGTAATGTGGATGTGTTGAAGAAAATAATGAATATTCTTGGTCAGATAAAGGGTGTCAACCATTATTCCGGTATTGCCGGGCTTAATGTAGTCACCGGCGCTTCAAAATCCAATAGTGGCACTATCTTCTGCCAGTTAAATTCCTGGGATGATCGTAAAAGCAAGTCTGAACAGCTTTTTGCATTAATGGCTCAGATGCGTGCAAAATTTGCATCCATCAGGGAAGCTAATATTATTGTCATCCCGCCGCCAGCTATTCCGGGTCTTGGCGCTACAGGCGGATTCACCTTTGAACTGCAACAACGGGAAAGCAATGATGATATAAAAACTTTCGAAAAGAATGTTTACTCATTTATGGCAGCTGCCAACAAACGTCCTGAAATAGCCCGTGCCATCACATTTTTCAATGCCCGCACTCCAAACTATCAACTCACAGTTGATCGTGATAAATGCAAAAAGATGGGTGTCAGCACTGCCGAGGTATTTAGTACCATTCAGACATTTCTTGGAAGCAGTTATATTAACGATTTCACTATATATAACAGGAACTTTCATGTAATAGCCCAGGCAGATACTTTTTACAGGAATGACATTGCTGATATGGATAAATATTATGTCCGTAATCAACAGGGGAAGATGCTTCCATTAAGCTCAGTAATGACTTATAAAGTGAGTGAAAGCGCTTCTTTGCTATCCCATTATAATCTTTACCGGATGGCCGAATTTGTTGGTGATGCAAAAGCCGGATTCAGCACGGGGCAGGCTCTTAAAGCATTAGAGGAAACTGCCCATCAGGTACTTCCGAAAGGTTATGGATACGAGTTTTCAGGCCTGAGTCGTGAAGAGCTGAAATCAGGAAACACTTCAATTTATATTTTCATACTTTCGATACTGTTCGTTTTTCTTTTCCTTTCAGCCTTATATGAAAGCTGGACAGTTCCATTCACCATACTTCTCGGCGTTCCTCTTGCTGCCTTCGGAGCGATATTGGCGCTTACATTTACCAAATCCCTGACAAATAATGTTTATGCTCAGATAGGCCTGATCACCCTGATTGGTCTTGCTGCTAAAAATTCCATTCTGATTGTTGAATTTGCCAAGGAACGTGTTGACAGGGGTATGGAAATTGTAGCGGCTACTATTGAGGCTGTTCGCTTGCGACTGCGTCCCATATTGATGACATCGTTTGCTTTTATCTTCGGAGTATCTCCTTTGGTATTTGCCACAGGAGCTGGCGCCATTGCACGTCAGACCATCGGATGGTCAGTCCTGGGAGGAATGCTTGCAGCCACCGCATTAGGTGTTTTTATAATTCCGGTTTTATTTATCCTGATTATCCGTCTTACTTATGGCAAGCAAAAACTCGCAGACCTTCAGGCAAAACACGAGGGGAAGTTATGAAATCATCTTTCCCAAATAATTCTGGTTCATCCGGAAGATGCGTGGTTCATTGAATATATTGATAAACTATTCTGAATTACAATTATTTCTGTTATATAATTCATATTCAACTTCTTTTGCATGCCCAAAAAGTACAAAGCGAAGCGGTCTCACGAAATCCACTTGTGGATTGAGTAACCAAAAGGGCACCACGAACGAGACGTTTCGATAAGCTCAACTCCCACTTCTTTTGGTAACCGGCCATTGAGCCTGTCGAAATGGCATGTTGTATACACCACGACGGACGTTAAGTCTCCTTTGCATACTTTTAGTGACGACAAATGCTCATGAAATTCAGAAAACTATGTAGGGTCTGCTGATTTAGGCGCAATATGCAATTAATCAATATATTTTATGCAAATTTGCATTAGTTTAATGCATACAAATATGGCAAAAGCTCAAAAATTCCGTGCATCAAAGCAAAAATATATTGGTCAAAACCAAATG
>JAPLDU010000143.1 GCA_026391255.1 Bacteroidia bacterium
AAGAATAGACCACAATGTACTAAATGCAAAACTTCACCAGAAAGAAGCTGAGATAGTCTCACAGGCTGGTGAGTCAGGTACTGTCACTATAGCTACCAACATGGCAGGCCGTGGAACAGACATCAAGCTTGGGCCAGGTGTTGTCGAAGCCGGTGGACTTGCAATTATCGGAACTGAGAGGCATGAGGCAAGGCGTATTGACAGGCAGCTCAGAGGCCGTGCAGGAAGACAGGGCGATCCAGGTTCAACCCTTTTCTATGTATCACTTGAAGATGATTTAATGAGAATATTCGGGTCTGACCGTATCGCTAAGATCATGGACAGATTCGGACTGAAAGACGGCGATGTAATTGAACACTCTCTTATCACAAAATCAATTGAAAGAGCACAGAAAAAAGTCGAGGAAAACAACTTCGGCATACGTAAAAGATTGCTTGAATACGATGATGTGATGAACTCACAGCGTGAGGTTATCTATACAAGAAGAAAAAACGCACTTTATGGAGAAAGGTTAGAGATTGACCTGATCAATATGTTCATGGATTTCTGCGAGGATGTTGTAGCAACCAACAGGGAATACGGCGATTATGATTCATTCAGAACGGATACCCTTCGTTATTTCGCCATTGGAACTTCCATCACCAAACAGGAATTCATCAATGAAAAACAGGAAAAACTGTCAGAAAAGCTTTATGCTGAAATCAAGGAAACATATAAACGGAAGATTGATCACATTGCCGCCAAGGCTTACCCCATCGTAAAACATGTATATAACGAAAGAGGGAAGGTACTGAAATATATTGTCGTGCCTTTCACGGACGGGAAACAAATTATAGAAGTGGTTGTTGATCTTGAAAAAGCATATAAGTCCAAGGCAACGGAGATCATCAAATCTTTTGAAAAGATAACCACACTTGCCTTTATCGATGATGCATGGAAGGAGCATTTAAGAGAGCTGGATGATCTGAAGCAATCTGTGCAGAATGCCTCTTATGAGCAAAAGGATCCTATACTTATCTACAAGCTTGAATCTTTTAACCTCTTTGAAAAAATGCTTGGTAAAATAAGCAAGGAGGTCATTCCGTTAATATTCAAAGGAGATATACTGTCACAGGAACCGGAAAAAGTGGAAGAAGGCAGGCCTGTTCAAAAGACAGATTACAGCAGCATGCGAGAATCAAGACCTGAAAATTTTGAAAAAAACAACAATTTACAAGCAGGTCCTACGCCTGAAGGAAAGAAAATTCCAGTGAAAGTAGAAAAGAAAATCGGAAGAAACGACCCATGCCCATGTGGGAGCGGGAAAAAATATAAGAACTGTCATGGATAAAAAACCACGGGATCTAGAACTCGCCCCATATATTGAGCAGACACTCCTACGGATGGATGCCACTAAGGAAGAAATACAGGATCTTTGTATCAAAGCTATGGGGTATAAATTTTATGGCGTTTGCATACCTCCTTATTATGTAAAATTTGTCCGCGAAATTATTAAGGATAATAACCTTAAAATCATCACAGTTGTTGGTTTTCCGATGGGGTATCAGACAATGATGGCAAAACAGGAGGAAGCCAAAAGAGCCCTGCAGGATGGAGCAGATGAAATTGATATGGTGATGAATGTTGCCGCATTCAAATCTAAGGAATACAGTTATATAAAAGAAGAACTTGAAAACCTTGCCACGATATGCAGGCTCAAAAGCAAACCCCTGAAAGTGATCATCGAAGTAAGTCTTCTTTCAGAAGAAGAGATCAGGAAAATATGTGAAATATGTGCAGAAGTCAAGGTTGATTTTGTCAAGACTTCCACAGGATTCAATGGCGGAGGAGCAAAGATTGAACACATTAAACTGATGAGGAAAATATTACCTGAAAAAATAAAAATAAAAGCTTCCGGAGGCATACGTCAAAAGAAATTTGCCGAAAAGCTGATCAAAGCCGGGGCTTCAAGGATTGGTACCTCTGCAGGTGAAATGCTGATCAAAGATTAAACTATCATGTTGTTCATTAAAGGAAATTCAGCACGTTTTTTGATTTTTGTGATAAGTTTGGTATTTATTATTTCCACTAAAATCAATAGCTACGGCCAGGCTGATACCCCTCTGAAAAACAATACCATTAATATTTACCATGACGGCAGGATAGATTCACTCATTTCTAAATTATATAGTACGACCGACGATAAGCCTAAAATCAATGGTTACAGGATACAGATATATTCCGGTTCAAATAAAAAAGAAGCATTGAAAGCCAAGTCAGATTTTTTACAGGCTTATGATAATATCACTATTTATCTTATTTATGAACAGCCAAATTATAAGATACGTGTAGGTGATTTCAGAAACCGGGTAGAGCCGCAGAAACTTTATCACAGTTTGCTCAATAATGAAAATTTTAATGCTGTGATTATGGTAAATTGATTTAAAATAAGTAACTTGTGATAGATTCATGACTCTTGAAAATAAAAAAAAAAAACTGAGTAATGGTTATTTCGGGAAGATTACTGAAATAAGAAGGGCTATACATGCCAACCCTGAGCTTTCTTTCCATGAATTTAAAACTTCAGAATTGATTGCAGAGCAGTTGAAACAGGCAGGGATAGAGTCCGTTAAATGTGGAAAAACTGGTTTGTACGCAGTGATATCAGGCAAATCGCCCATCGGAAAAACAGTTGCACTCAGGGCAGATATGGATGCGCTGCCACTGAATGAAAATAATAATCTTCCTTATAAATCAAAAAATCCCGGTGTCATGCATGCCTGCGGACACGACATTCATACTGCTTCTTTATTAGGTGCAGCTTTTATTATAAACGAACTTCGGGATGAATTCAACGGTCATGTGAAACTTATCTTCCAGCCGGGTGAAGAGGTGTTGCCCGGGGGCGCCAAAATGATGATCGAGGAAGATGTTTTACTTAATCCTGACGTCGATCTTATTATCGGACAGCATATCATGCCGGAATTAGCTTCAGGAACAGTGGGTTTCAGAAAAGGCATTTTTATGGCTTCGGCAGATGAGATTTATATTACGGTAAACGGACAGGGAGGACACGCCGCAATGCCCTGGAAACTGGTAGATCCTGTGCTCATCACAGCACACCTGATCATTGCCCTGCAGCATATAGTCAGAAGAAATGTGATCACTGTGATCCCATCGGTACTCTCATTTGGTAAAATAAATGCATCCGGTTCAACCAACGTCATTCCTGATGTCGTAACAATTGCAGGCACTTTGCGAACTCTTGATGAGAAAACAAGAGACGAGATACATGAAAAAATTTACCAAATCACAGATGAACTTACAAGAAGTATGGGTGGAACCGCGGAAATAGAAATCAGAAAAGGATACCCTTCTCTGGCAAACAATGAGGAACTTACAGAAAGATGCAGGGATTATGCAGTTAAATTCCTTGGGAAAGAAAATGTCTCCGACCTTGATATCAGGATGACCTCAGACGATTTTGCCTATTTTGCCAATGAAGTTCCGGGCTGCTATTACAGGTTAGGAATTAATACACCGGGAAACGAAAACATTCCCGCGTTGCACAATTCCAATTTTATCGCAGATGAAAATTCGCTCAAAACAGGGATGGGACTTATGGCTTTTATTACTATTAATGAGTTAGACAAATAATTGTGAATTGTAAATTGTGAATTGTAAATAAAAATAATCTGTTTTCTGTTTGAGTGTTGCTGAATATTATGTTCCGGTAATTGCTATTTTATAAAATCAATTAAAATATGCGATCATATATAAAGTCATTGATTTCATTTATTTCGATGCTTTTCTTATTTCCTGTATGGATTTATTCTCAAAATAGTATCACTGATACAAATTTTGAAAAAAGGATCTGTTATACTTCCCGTATGACAATGATAAATGCTCATGATTTTATAAACAATAATGTAAAAGAAAAGAATGCAATTACCACGAACAACGGCCTTGAAGTTCTTGTAATTCCCGTTGTAGTTCATGTAATATATGACAGCAATGATCATAAAATTTCTGAAAGTTCAGTGATCTCACAAATCACGGTTTTTAACGAGGATTTTGGCAACTATGGCCCACTCGATAATGACCCGAGGGCAGTAGATACCAGGATCAGATTCTGCCTTGCAAAAAAAGACCCTGCCGGTAATACAACAAATGGAATTGACTGGATTCAGTCAACATTTTCTGACCTGGACGTACATAATGAAATGCTGACAAAAAACCTTAGCCGTTGGAATCAGCAAAGATATTTTAATATTTGGATTGTTCATTCTATTTCTGACAATTCTACTCCCGGCACTATACAGGGATATTCATATCTTCCTAGTCAAACTGGCGGCGGAATTTTTTCAGGGGATGGCCTGGCTTTGGTTTATAAATTTACAGGGAGATATAATCCCCTTAGTCCACTATCGTATAATCTTGGCCGTACCGGTGTTCATGAAACAGGGCATTATCTGGATCTGTTGCATCC